>NZ_JBIAXS010000052.1:0-33212 GCF_042896885.1 Streptomyces sp. NPDC001231 | reverse complement strand
CACCGGCCTGCCCCCACGGCACCCGATCCGCCCAGTACGAACCCCTACGAACCAGCCCCGCCAGGGTTGACGAAACAGATAGGGGCACCCCCCGGTGTCGTCGAAGGGGTCCTCGTGTACAGGGCGCGGAGATCGTCGAGAACGTAGTGGAGGGTGTGCTGGTCGGCCTGCTCCCAGGCCGCAGTGCGCAACTCCTTGACGAGGTGACCGACTTCGATGGCGCGGAGGGTGTCCGAGTGGTTCTGCATGGCGCGGGCGAGGGCACGCAGGGTGTCGGCGAGTTGGACGGGGACGCCCGTGTACTCATCGAGCAGCGGCTCGATGAGACGATCGCCTCGGCCGGCTCGGGGTTCTCGCGCAGGTAGTCGGTCAGGCGGGACAGGGTTTCGGTGGCGGCGTGGATGGTGTCCGGGGTGAGTGCGGGCACAGGGCTCCTGGTTGATCGGTTTCGGGGTTAGCGGCGGGCGCGGGAACCGGCGGCGTGAATATGGGGACGGGCTGTGGTGCGGGGCCGGTTGACATTCCAGTTGCGGGCCCAGGTGGCGGCGCGGGCGGTGGCGATCCGGGCGTGTTGCCAGGCGCTGAGCTGGGAGGGCAGGACGGAGACGGACGTGGTCCGGATCTGCGCGCTGTGCGGGACACGTCCGCGTGGGCGCATCACGGGCTCGGGGTTGGCGAGAGCGGCCGAGAAGGCTTGCACGAGGTGCATCGGGGTGCTGGGGGTGAACTGGGCGGTCCAGCCGTTGCCCTGCCGGTCCCTCGCGCCGGCCCACCACACGGCGTTGCCGTCGGGGTCCTGGCGGAAGTGCATCCACGCCGCTCCATCAGGGCTCGTCGCGGTGTAGTGACTGCCTTCGGGACGCGTTTGCCAGCGCTGTTCCTCCAGCGGTGCCCACACGTTGGGGGCATGGGCGGAGCGGGGACGGGTGAGGGTGTCGGTCAGTCCGGCGATGATCTCCACCGGCGTCTGCCGGCCGAGGACCGCCCACCACTCGGCCTGGTGCCCTCTCGCCGCGCCGTGGATCGTCCATCCACCTGGCTGGACGTAGGGGTCGTAAGTAATCCGGACCGAGCGGTCCGGGCTCTCCGTGATCAGGGGACCGCCCTTCTTGGACTTGTCCCGCCAGCCGGAGGCACGCAGGAATTCGGAGACGTGGCGGATGTCGCCGCCGCCGGCGAGGGCGCGGGGCTCGACGAGGTAGTGCTGTTCGGGCTGCTCGCCCGGTCCCCGGCCCTGCCGCTGCTTCTTCCTCACCGGTGCCGCCGGGCGACGAGCGGTGCGGGGGACGGCGGCTTCGGCGCGCTGGTGGCGGGACGTTTGCTGACGTGGCGGAGGGCCTCGCGGTGTTCGTCCAGGTCCCAGCCGATGGCGTCGAGTTCGTTCGCCGCGCGACCGAGGGCGAGCCATACCTCCGCCGACAGCGCCCCGCGCTCGGCCTGGATCTTGGCGAACATGCTGCTGGTGGAGACGAGGCGGCTGACGCCGCCGAGGACTCCGTCGTCCCGATCGATGATGCGGGCGATGAGGAGCGTGGCTTCGTGTGGGGGTAGTTGGGTGAGGTGTTCGGTGAGCTGGCCGAGCTGGCGGGTGATCTCGTCGGACAGCCGCACTGGGGTTGGGGTGGGGTGAGGCATGCTCCTCCAGAACGCGGTGTCGGGATCAGTGGTGGTGGCGATGGCCGGTTCGCCGGGCCTCGCCGAGAACGGCTTTGGGGCGTGCGCCGGCCAGCGGCAAGGTGCGGTCGGGTCCGGTGGGGATGCAGGCGCGCAGGTAGCGGCGGAACAAGGCGGTCGCGAGGCGGGGCTTGAGATGTCGGCTGATCGGTGGGGTCGTGCGGGGTGCTACGGGGTTCTCCGGGTTGGTCGTGCGGGGTGGGGCGCCCGGGCCGGTGCGGGGGCAGCCGGAAGCTGCGCCGGGCTCGGCAACGTCGTGGTGGGTGCCGGATGGTCGGGGGTGCGCGCGGTGTGATTGCGGGCGAGAAGGATCCGCTCGACGGTGTGTGAGAGTGCCTCCGCCGACTTCTCGAACTGGGAGGCCGGTTCAGGGTCTTGGCCGACGGCGTCCAGCTGCTGGGACCAGGCGATGGGGGTGTCGACGACGGCCTCACGAGTGAACGGCAAGAGGCCCTCGGAGGGGCCGGCGATCTCGGTCGGGATCGCGGCGGTCTCGTCGTCGCTCCCGGCACGGAAGGCCCGCTGGGAGAGCTGGGCGAGGTACCGCAGCGCGGCTTCACGTTCGCCGTCCGGTGAGACGGGGGCGTTCAGAGCCGGGTCGAGGCGGGGGCTGAAGCTGGCGGCGGGCAGGGCGTGCGACGCGGCCGTGGTCGTCCGACGCTGCTCGCGGCAACTACCACCGTCCGCCCCACGGCCTCTGCCCCGAACTGGCCGGGGGCGTCGACGAAACCGCCACTTCGCTGGAGGATGCCGGCCGCTTACGCGGCGCCGCTGGGGGCAATGATCAGCCCGGTGCGGGGGTTCTTGGTGATGGTGATGTACTCCAGCACCGAGAAGTCGGGCTCACTCTGCTTCATCGAGCCCTGGTGGCCGTGGCCCGGGTAGCAGCGGGGGCCGGCGGCGCGGCGGGCGCCGTGGAGGTGGGAGCGATCCGGCCCGAGGGGTGCTGCAGGGCGATGGCGATGCCGTGGGCGCTCAGCTGTCGACCGGTCTCGCGTACGGCGCGGGCCTGCGCGATGGTGTCGTCGCCGCTGAGGCGGTAAATACCGGTCTGCTGGTCCTGGACGAAGCCGTTGGCGGCCAGTACGGCGGTGGCGGTCCTGCCGACGGGGGTGGCGACGAGGCTGCCATCCAGCTGCCAGGTCAGTACGACCTGATCCGGCTGGGACGGCTGGACATTGGCCATGACGTTGTGGCGGACCTGGGCGAGTGCGGTGTCGTAGCGGGCCAGCAGGTCGCCGGCGACCTGCTCGGCACCCAGGAAGGGGTCATCCGTCAGGACGATGCCGTTGGGCTCGCGCACGCCGCGGTATGCCTCGTCGGGGAGATCACGAGGGGCGACGGCGGTGATGAGGAAGCCGTTGCGTTCGTCGTGCCGGTCGAGGAGGGCGAGCTGGGCGCCGTCCGTGCGGGTCAGGACAGCCGCCTGCTGCAGCGGGTGCTCGGCCAGGGACTCGGCGACGAGGTCCAGGTCCCAGATCCGGTTGACCAGTTCGGCGAGGTCGTCCTTGTGCTCGGACGGGTGGTAGGCGCTGGTCCAGGTACCGGGGAGTTCACCGGCGAGGACGTCGGTGTACGAGGCGAGGCGCTCGGATTCTTTGTGGTAGTGCATGGTGTCCTTGGTGCGGGTGGGGTCGTGTCAGTCAGGCCCTCCTCCGGTGTCACCGCACGCCCCAGTGCCTCGCTGAGCGGGTGGTATGGGGTGTCGGTGGGCTCGTTGACGCGGGGGATCACGTCGGTATGCCTCCGGTGGCGGCTCGGGTGTGGTGGTGAAGGTTCCGGGCAACGGCGGTCAGGGAGCGCTCGCGCACGAGGTCGGCGTGGACCGCGATGCCACCCGGTGGCAGAAGATTCAGGCGCGGTCGATGGCTGCGAGCCCTTCGTCGTATCGGCCGAGCCGACGCAGTGCGCCGGCCCTGCGGAAGAGGACGATCGGGTCGTTCCTGGCGTCGAGAGGCGACCGAGCACTGAGGGCGAGGAGCCGCTCCGGACCCTGCTCCAGGTCCTGGCCGAGCCACAGCCCGTGCAGCAGAACATGCAGGGTCTTGGTGTGATCGCCGGCCTCATCGAGGACTTCGTCCATCAATGCCAGGCCCTCGGGGCGGGACTGGCCCAGTAGGGCGAAGGCGTACAGGGCCCGGCTGTAGCAGTCCAGCGCCGCAAACGCGTTCCCCGGGAGACGTTCGACGAGTCCCTTCAGGGTGGCACAGCGGAAATCGAACCGGAGGGCGCTCAGGTACAGATGCCGGTAGGTGCGGGCGGTGATCGGGTCGGTGACGGTGACCTGGTTGGGACGCAGCAGGCCGAGGACGCTGTTCCCGGCGGTGCGCGCCGCCCAGGCGGCATCGGTGCGGATCTCAGCCGACTCCTTCCAGCCGGCGTTGAGTTCACGCAGGTCGGCCGCCAGGCGGGTCGGCCAGAACGGGTCCGAGGTGTTCTCGGTGGCCCGGGCCCGTGCATGCAGGAGAGCGCGGGCATGGCCGGGACGGCGGACGGGGAGACTCACCGGCCGCCCCGGGTGTCGGCGACGTGCACGAGCTGGCCGAGGGCCGTGGTGGTGTACCAGCCGCAGTCGACGAGCGCATCGTCGTGTCCGGCGTACTTCGGCAGGAGATGGTCCTCCATGGCGCGCAGGTAGATCAGGCAGTCCGGGCAGCGGCGCGAGAGGTGCACGAGGTAGCGGGGGTGGGCGGTGATGTAGGTCTGGGCGCCTCCGGTGGCGTCGCGCAGCCGCCATCCGTCCTCGTCGGTCGGGGTGTGCCAGGACGGGGCGACGACGCGCATCTCGGTTCCCCAGAGTTCTCCACCGGCCACGCCCTTGAGTACGACGACCTGGTCACCAGCCTGGAAGTGCTGGTGTGTGATGTCCCGGGTGGGGGTGAGCGGGTCGGACGTCGGTGCGAAGGCCGGAGTCGACGGAGGAGGGGTCCAAGGGGGCGGGATCATGCAGGTCCTTCCACGCGGAGCCGGGTGGCGGCGGGAGGATCAATGGTCCGGAGGATCGCCGGTTTGGTTAACCGGCGATCCCCGGCTATGTTCCGGCCGGATCAGCGGAACGGGTTCTCCGTCCCGTGGTCCTGCTCCGTTGCGGCGTCGAGGAGTTCGAGCAGGTCAGCGCCGTCCGCGTCGCGCTGGTCGATCCACCATCCGGCTCGGGTGACCGTACGGGCCTTCTCCTCCAGCTCCGCCCAGTCGGCCTCGTCCCAGGTGCCCTCGACGACGAGCGCGGTGTGCGCGGCGGTCATCAGCTGGTGCCGGGAGCGTTCGCTCCAGTCCAGGGCCCGCTCCGGACCTTCCAGCGGCGGCATGTCGAACTTCTCGGCCCATTCTGCGGCGGCCTGCTGTTCCTCTGCGCGCTTGGCGGCGAGCCACTGCTCCTTGGACTCCGTGTCGGTGTCGCGGGCGGCCTTCCAGCAGTCGGTGCAGTCCCTTTCTGTGAGCCAGCGTGCGAAGCCGGCCCGGCGGTCGGCGGGACGGTCGGACAGATCATGGACGAGCTCGTGGCCGCACTGGTGCTCGACGGTCCACTTCGTGCGGACAGCCATGAATGGATCTCCTAAGAGTACGTATGAGACGAGAAGTTGGGGCGGTGTGCTTGGGTACATCCGCGGTGGGGGTGTTATGTCCGGTGCGTAGGGGCTGCGGTGCGGGGTGGCGCTGCTGCGGCGTGACGGTGGATGGTCCGGCCAGGCGGTCACGGGCGGTGTCGAACGCAGTCTCGGTTCCGTGGTCGGCGACAGCCATCCGCACCGGAAATGGCGTGCTTCCGAGACGAGTTCCGCGGTGTCTGCTGTGTGGGTCCCCGGGATCGTTTCCTCCTGGAAGCCGGGCTCAACGGCGAGGCCGACGGCCGGGCGGGGCCTGCGCTGCCATGGCCGGCCGGCGCGCCGGCCCGGCTGGTGCGGTCGGCCCAGGGGTGTCGTGGCGGAGGCCAGGATCGAGGTGCACTGGATAGCGAGCGGCGGTGAGCATGTCCGCTGCCCAGGTCGCGCGTTCGTTCTCCCAGTCGCGCCCCATGTCGAAGGGGAGTCGGATCCAGTGGCCGGGCAGAGACGGCTCGAAGAGGAAGCCGGCACGGCGCAGGACGTCTCCGGCGAACGCGTCGACTGCTCCGGTGACTTCGACCTCGTCGTCCTGACCGCGGATGATGCGGATCGGTTCGGCGCCGGGCGTCATCGCGACTGCTTGGCGGCGTGCGGGTGGGCGGTGGCGGCGTAGGTGGGCTTTGGCGGGATCGGCTGCGCGGGCGGCGGTGAAGTGGTGGGCGCCGGGCCGCGCTGCGGTGACCGGCCGGCGGCAGCCTGCGCAAGACGGCTGCGACGCTCCGACAGCCCGTTGGACCGGACCAGGCGCGGCGGGCCGGAGGAGACAGTGGAATCGAGGCCGACGTCGGCGTGCACGGCGTAACCGGAACGGCGCAGGCCCTGCACGGCCTGGCGGGTACGGCGCGGACCGTCGCGCTCGGGCTCGGTGAGCCGGAAGAGTCCCGGTCGCTCAGGGACGGGCTCGAACTGCACCCGAGCGAGAAACCAGTGGGCCAGGTGCGCGGGCATGGAGGAGGTGAATGCCGCGACGAAGCCGTGCTGCGGATGGGTGCCGAAGACGAAGTGCGTGCCAGGATCCAAAGAGGAGGTCTCCTTCCGGTGGAAGTGGGAGGGGTCAGTGGCGAGGTGCGTATCGGCCACGCGGGAGGGCTTGGAGCGGCGGGGCGATGGCCGGGACCGGGTGCTGGCGAAGGGGAGTTGCCGCGCGAGCCTGGCGAAGAAACGGCTCGCTGTAGGTGAGCCAGGTGCTCAGGGCCGCCCGGAGCCGTGCGTCCCGCTCCGTTCGCGTGAGCGACGCATCCCTGCCCAGGTTGTCGGCATCGGTGAGGGCGTCGGCCAGATGCGAGAGCACGCGGGCGTCCTCCGGCCAGCTGGTGGCCGGAGGCCGGCACCGGTCGAGGAGGGCGGGAGCATGCTGTACGACGCTGAGGAACTCGGCCCAGGCCCGGTTCAGGAACGGCTCGGCTGCCTGGCCGAGCGCCGTGGCGCCGACGGGGGGCGCGTCGCTGTACCGGCCCGAGGGGACGATTGCGGCCCAGTTGTCCTGCTCGGCGCGGATGCGGTCGAGGGCCTCGGTGACGGTTGCGATCCGGCGGGTGTGGACGGCGCGCACGTAGGCGGGCAGGAACCGGTCCGCGATGGTCCGGGCCGCGTGGCCGGCGAACGGGGGCAGGGTGATGCTGCGCGGAGCGTGTGGGTCGCCGTGTCCCTCCTCGAACGGTTCGGGCACGAAGGCGCCGACCAGGTAGTCGAGTTGGTGGCCGGGGCGTTCGACGAGGAGCAGGGTCGTCCCGGTGGCTGTGTCGGTGATGGTGGCGGCGTAGGGGATCCGCTCGTTCTGGACGGCTTGTGCAAGTTCGCCGTTGTCCCACAGCCACGGCGCCAGGTCCTGTTGCCACGCGGGATGGGAGTAGAGCTCGATGCGTGTGTCCCACTGGCCGGGCAGCAGGTGGGCGATGTCCCGGGCGGCGTCGCCGATGAACCGCCGGCTGCTGGTCGTCACTTCGGCCTCGTGCGCCGTGGCGTGGCGGACCAAGTTGGCCATGGTGGCACGGGAGGCGTCCTCGTCCGTGTCCGGCAGGTGGTACACCCAGTCGTCGCCACGACGGAAGCCGGACGCCGCGAGCGCCTGGTGTGCAGCCTTGTACCTCTCGCCGTGGCCGATGGCGATGATCCCGTCGCCGCGGCTGTAGGCGAGGGTGATCTGCGCGTCACCCATGGGCCGGCACCCGGTGGTGGACGACGGAGCGTAGAGCGCGCCCGTACTGCCGGGCGTGCTTCCGGGCCGTAGTTTCCAGCTGCAGCTCGAAGTCGGGATGTTGCATACGGTCTCCTAGACGGCGGTGCTGGGCCCGCTCGCCTCGGCGTCCGTGCGGCGGCATCCGTAACCCAGCAGCCTGGACGGCTCGGGCGCGGTCGGGACGGCGGCGGCGTCCGAGCAGGTGAAGGTGTAGGTGAAGGCGGGGCGAGGTGTGGTGCCGAGCCAGGCGCGGTCCTGCTTCTCCGGCACGATCACCAGACCCGGCGCGGCGACGGCGTCGTGCTGGCTGTGGTTGTGGGAGAAGACGACGAGCGCGCCCGTGGAGGTCTTCAACGCGTAGCTGTTGGGGAACTTCGTGGCCGCTGTCGTGAACTGGGTGGCGCCTCGGGTGCCGAACTTGTGGATCGTGTCGTTGTGGACCTTGACCTGCCGCTTGGCGGCCTTGGTGGGGGCCAGCACCTTGCGTCCGTTGAGGTCGCCTCCGGTCACGAAATTGTCGATCACGGCCGAGCGCAGCAGGTCGACGGGAGCCGCCAGGGACTTGGAAGCAGGGTCGACTGCCGTGGCGTAGCCGTCCTCGTCGAGCACGATCTTCGGGAGCTGGGAGGGGTCGTCGAGGTCGACGGTGGCGACCATCTCCCACCGCTTCGACTTCGCGTTCTCGGCCAGGACCAGGACGCGGGCGTACTGCTTCTTGCTGCCGGCCCGGGTGACGGCGGCGAACCACCGCTGCTGTCCGTGCTTCAGGCGCGGGATGTAGAGGTCGGTTGCGGCAAGGTCGTACGACCACGGCCGGTACGGTTCTCGGTCCGCCTTCGGCAGGGCATCGCCTTCCTTGAGGTCGGCCAGCGACATGGCGTACCGGGGGCCGCCCTCGATGGTGCCGAGGAGTGCGCGGTCGCGCTTGATGTACGCGAGGTTGTTCGTCATCGAGTAGGAGGCGACGGCGTTACGGGCCTCGGCCGGGGTGAGCGCGGGGGCTGACTTCGCTGCGGCCCTGGGCGGCTTCGTCTGGTCTGCGGCAGCCGGGGTGTTGCCGTCGGTGTCGCTGGAGCAGTCGGTCGCGGCGAGAGCGAGGCAGACAGCGGCGGTGATTAGGGGCAGAGTGCGGCGGGCGGGGTGGATGGGGGCTCCTTTTCGCTGGGAACGGGAAAGGGCGCGGCGAGCGGTCGGCTCACCGGCGGTGGGCAGCCACCGAGGGGCTGGTGCGTGCAGGGGCGGCCGGGCGCGGGACTGCAGTGGTGGGTGTCGGGGCTTGGCAGAGGTTCACTCCGATGCCCTTCTGAGCGAACTGGTGAACCAGCGCTCGCAGGCGCAGGTCGCGTCAGTCCTCGCCGTACGCAGGTGGGAGCAGGAACGCGGCCTGGTAGGGGTGGAAGCCGAGCCCGTACAAGTCCGTGCGGGCGTTCTCTGGGACGCACTTTTCAGTGCATGCGGGCGTCGGTGTCGAACAGGGCCAGCTCGTGGGTGTGGAGGAGGTGTTGGACGACGAAGCTCCTGCCGGCGACCTTCCACAGGCCGCGCCCGCGGTTGAGGTGGGCGATGGCTTCGGTTTCGACGGAGGTGAGACCGAGGAGGGTGGCTGCGGCGTGGAGCTGGTCGGTCTCCTGGCGGTAGATGATGCGGGTGGAGCAGTCGGCGAGGAGTCCTTCGGCCAGGGCGCGGCCCCGGGACCCGGCGTCGCCGGCGGTGAGCAGATCGGACAGCCGGTGGATGACCATCAGGTTGGCGATACCGAGACCGCGGGAGAGTTTCCACTGGGCCTGCATGCGCTGGAGGAGTCCGGGGTGGCGCATCAGGCGCCAGGCTTCGTCGTAGACGATCCAGCGCCGACCGCCGCGCGGGTCGGTGAGGGCGGATTCCATCCAGGCGGAGGCGCAGGTCATGGCGAGGACGAGGGCAGTGTCGTCGCCGGATCCGCCGAGCCGGGATAGGTCGATCGTGAGCATCGGTGCGGCGGGGTCGAAGATGACGGTGGAGGGGGCGTCGAACATCCCGGCCAGGTCGCCGTGGACGAGTCGGCGCATGGCGTGGGCGAGGTCGCGTGCCGAGTCGCCGAGCCGCCCGGACATGAGGCCGGCAGCCTCGTCGAGCTGGGCGGGATTGTTGAGGGCCGTGGCGACGTCGCCGAGGAGCGGGGTGCGGCCGGTGTCGGCGGCGCGGGTGACCACCAGGTCGAGGGCCACGTCCAGAGCGGTGTGCTCCATCGGCAGCAGGTCCCGGCCGAGGACCGTCCGGGCCAGGGAGCCGAGCAGGAGGAGGCGCCGCTTGCGGATCTCACCGACCCAGTCGGCCTCGGAGATGCTCTCCGGGCGTGGTGCTGCGTCGAGGGGGTTGAGGCGGCCGGGGAGTCCGGGGCCGAGGGCAACGGAGGCGCCGCCCACCGCGTGGGCGACGGGCGTCCACTCCCCCTTCGGGTCGCACGGCACGTAGATGCGGTAGCCGAATGCGACGGACCGCAGGGCGAACGATTTCGCGAGAGCCGACTTGCCCTGGCCGATCACCCCGGCCAACAGGACGTTGGGGTTGGTGAATCCTTCGACGCGGCCGTACAGGGCGAACGGGTCGAACACGAAAGAGGCTTCGGCGTGGACGTCGCGGCCGATGTAGATGCCCTCGGCGCCGAGTCCGCCTTCGGCGAGGAACGGATACGCCCCTGCTGCGACAGCGGTGGTCATGCGGTGGGCGGGCAGTTTCAGCCGGTTCCCGCGGGCGGACGAGGGGCCGGGGCGTCCGCTCGGTGGGTACAGAGGCGCGGGTGTTGTGTGCTCGGTTGGTGTGGTGCCCGCCGGAGGGGTGGTTGCTTCGGCGTGTGCTTTCGCGGCGGCCTCGGCGAGTTGCCGGCGAGCGGCCTTGCGGCCAGCCCGGTCGGTGCCGTGCGGGGTGAACAGGGGGTTGGCGGAGGCGCGGCGGGCGCGGCGTGCGGGCCGGTGGTTCATCGGGGGCCGTCTTTCGGCGGGTGGTGTTCATCGCACGCACGCGGAGATGTGGGGGCGGATGAGGTCGGTGGGAGTGGTCTTGCGGCGGACCATGTGTCCGGCGGCCAGGTGGCGCTGGCAGATGGTGAGGACCGGTGGTCCCTTCGGGAGCTGCTCGGGATGGCACTCGGCCGAGTCCGCGGACACGGCCGGCAGAAGGTGGAAGGCCGTGTGGATCTCGGTGGTGGCCTGCCAGAGTCGGGTGTGTGCGGTGGCGAGGTGCCGGCCTGCGCTGGGGCGCGGGGGACGTGCTGCCTCGGCGAGCTGGTCGAGGAGCCGGTGCAGCTCGGTGAGGTGGGCGTGGAGAGTGTCGAGGTGGGCGCGGTCCAACGACTCCGGCTGTGGTGAGCGTCTCATGGCGCGGGTGTGGTGGCGGACGCCGGCGGTGGCGGCGCGGAGGTAAGGGTGCGCGTCGTGGGGGCGCGGAGGGGAGGTCAAAGGGGCGAGGGTCCTTCCTGCCACCGTGTTGGGACGGTGGCCGAGTCAGAGAGTGGTGCGGGCCAGTGGGAGCGCGGAGGCCTCGAAGGCGTCGGGCTGCTGGAAGAACAGGCGGCGCAGGTCGACGCCGACGGTGACGGCGGCGGTCTCGATCTGCGCGCAGGCGGCGTCGAGGAGGGCGTCGGTGTTGGCGGAGACGGTGACCAGGCCGGTCAGGGCGACGTCGGCGTGGCCGGCGATGAGCTGTCGCTCGCGCTGTTTGACGTCGGCGTATTCGACGGAGTCTTCCTCGCTGTCGACCTGACCGCGGCGGGCGCGTTCGCTGGCGTCGGCGATGATTGCGGCCTTCTTCCGCTGGACATCGCGGAGCGCAGACTCGAGCCCCTGTGGGACGTAGATGAGGGAGAGGCTGCGGCGGACGCCCGCGGTGAACATCAGCCCGTGCAGGAACCCGGCATGCGACTCCGTCCGGGGCCAGTTCTCCACCCAGTACGTGGCGTGGCGCGCGGTGTCGGTGGCGAGCCGGTCGTATTCCTCGACCTGAACGACGGGGCCGGCGGCGGACGGATCGGCCTCCGCCCGACCGGTGTCCGACCACTGCTGCAGGGCGGCGAGGGCCTTGGGGTCGTAGGCGGTGCGGATGACGGCGGCGATCTCCGGGGCGGACAGCCAACCGGTGACCATGAGGCCGGCGTCGCGGGCGGCCAGGGCGATGGAGGAGGTGGTCTGCTCCATGACCGTGAACGCGCCGGGCATCCCTCCTCCGGCCTGGCTGATGAGCCGCTTGGCGGCCTTCAAATCGAGGGATATGGCGAGGTAGGTCTCGTGCGGGGCGGCTGCCGGTCCAGCGGAGGCGACCAGCTCGGAGTAGATCTGTCCGGCGACCGGGGTCTCGAGGCGGCCGTGCTGTGTCCAGTGGCGGGCGAGGGTGTCGCCGGATTCTGGGACGGTGCGTTCCAGGACCTGCACGGTGGCGACGTGGCCGGTGCGGGCGATGCCGGCCAGTGCACGGCCCCAGCCGTTCACGTTGTGGTTCTGCATGGCCGGGTCGAGCAGGGCGAACGCGCGGCTGGTGACACGGGCGACGGCGGTGAGGGTCTGCTGGTGCGGGTCGTGGACGGCCGCGGCGCCGTTGGCGGAGTCGCCGGGGGTGACGACCTTCAAGGACGCGGCGGTGCCGGGCAGGTGCAGGATGCCGTCTCGCCGCGGTCGGCTGACCGGCCGGGCGAGCCAGAGTGTGTGCCCGGCGTGGCGGCGGATCGCGTAGCGGGTGACGATCGGTGCCCAGTCGATCAGCGACCGGCCGTGGCGGCGGATCGTGACCAGCGCGGCGACGGCTCCCCACAATGGGGCCAGCGCCACGGCGCCGAGCAGGCCGGTGGAGACCACCGTCACCAGCAGCAGCGCCAGCGCACAGGAGACGAGGACGAGTTGGGGGAGGGAGAGACCGAGGAGGATGCCGCGGCGGGACCGGTATGGGAACTTCACGGTGACCGGGGCGACGGAGAGATCAGACAAGGGGCTGGTCCAAAGGACGCTGGCGGGACCCGGGTGCGGGGAGCGAAGTGCCCGTCCCGCCCCCGGGCATGGCCAGGGCGATCAGAGGCTGGTCGGGGGAGGCGGAGGGAACACCGCGCCACTGCCGGCACCGGCCGCCTGTGAGCCGGAGGACGGCGGGGCGCCCTGCGGCGGAGGCGTGGTGGACGGCGGCGTGGAACTCCACCCACCGACCTGACCGGACGCAGCACCGGATCTTGAGCCGCCACCGGCGGGACCGCCGCCGACCTGGCCGCTCGTATCCTCGGTGACGCTGGTCGGCGCAGGCGGTACGGCCTTCCCCAGGCCGGACTTGACGGCGTCTCCGCCAGACGGGGCGCCCGAGCCGCCGGACTGCGTGCTCTCCTGGCCGCTGCCTTTGCCGCTCGGGCCGGGGGCGATGTCGCCGGGAAACCCGCCATCCCCTGGGATCGAGTCCGGTCCCTGTGGAGCGGCCCCGGCTCCGGCGGCCGCACCGCCGGTTCCGGCGGTGGCCGCCATCGCGGCTGCCTTTTTCCCGGTGCGCTCGGCGTGCTGCTTGGCGAGCTGCGCACCGGCGCCGCCGGCACGGTGCAACGTTTCCCCGTCGGACCCTTCGGCCGCCCAATGCACGAACTTGAAGGTCGCGTAGGGGCAGAGCAACACCAAGATCATGATCACGATGCCCGCGAGGACATCGGCCAGCGCGGCCAGGCCGTCCTCGGCCTCGGTCCTGCCCATGGCCGCGACGCCGAGGACGAAGATGATCGTCATCAGCAGCTTGGAGACGACAAGGGTGGCGGTGGCCTCGATCCAGCCCTTGCGCCACCGGCGTGCGACCTCCCAACCACCGCCGGCCCCGGCGAACGCGGCCAGCGTGACCATGACCAGGATGCCGACCTTGCGGACCATCATCACGCACCAGTAGAGGAGCGCTCCGAGGGCGGCCCCGAGCGCGGCGAACACCATCACGAGCCACCCCAGGCTGCTGACGGCGCCGAGCTGCCCGACCTTGACAATGCGGCGGACCGCAGACTCGATGTCCAGGTTCGCGGCCTTGAGTAGACCGGCGGACAGCGCGTCGACCACTTCGATCGCGACGGTGGTCAGGGCGATGGCGGCGAACGCGAAGATCACACCGGAAGCCGTGCCGGTGAATGCCTGCATCAGGGCCTGGCCGTCGCGTCTGACCGCGGCACGGACGAGCTGGGCGCAGAAGGTCGCCACCAGAACGACCAAGGCGATCGGGAGGATCGTCTCGTAGTTATCGCGGAACCAGCCCGCGTTGAGGTCGACGCCAGTGGTGGAGTCGACCGCCCTGGCTGCGAGGTCGACCGAGGCGGCGGCGAATTCGCCGGCGCTCCTGGCCATCCAGTCGCCGATCGCCTTGCCGGGATCGGAGACGAAATCCACGGCTTCGCCGACCGCGCAGACCTTGTCCGCGAGGGGGAGATCACAGAACCCCATGGGAACCTCCTTTCGGTCAGGGCACGACGTTCGGGGCGATAGCGACGAGCGAGCAGTCGGCCGAGGGCCGGCACTGCACGGCGAGGGTGATGGAACGGTCCTCCGCCCCACCGCCGCCCTTGGCCCAGGCGATGGTCTGCTTGCCGGTGACAGTCACGGCGTAGATGTACGCCTCGGTGATCGCGGAAGGGTCCTCGGCCAGGGCCTGCTTGAACGCGGCCGGATAGTGAGCCTCGGTGATGGTGGCCGTGGCGTGCTGCCTCTGGTCGGCCATCCGCGACCACAGGGTCGGGTCGGGCATCTGCGCGGAGACCGAGGCCCAGTCGCTGTACTCGCTCTCCTTCGTCATCCGCGCCTCCATGCCAGCGAGCTGCTGCTCGCGGCTGGTGTCGCGGGTGTCGTAGGACCACAGCATCTGGGCTATGGCCTTGGCGAAGGCGAGGGGATCGGAGATCCGCGGAGGCCGGGGCACCGACCCCGTCTCGGCTCCCGGTTCCTCGGAGGAGGGGGCCGACGATGCCGGGCTGGGCGGCGTCGGGCCGGCCGAAGAGTGGTGCTGCCCGTTGCGGCCGGCGACGTGGGCGGTCACGCCGGCCAGGGTGAGCAGCGACGCCAGAATCGCGGCGATCACGAGGATGCGGCGGTTTGCCGACCAGCCGATGCCGTAGTTCGACAGGGGGAATCGCTTCTTCATCAGTGGACCTGCGACCCCAGGGCTGAGAAGAAGGCGACGATGCCGTTCGCGGCGCCGAGTCCGAGGGCGGCGCCCGCGGCCACGACCGCGCCCTTCTTGCCGTTCGCCTCGGCCTGGTGGCCACCGGTGTGGTGTCCCCAGGCCCACACCGCCAGGCTGACGGCGAGGGCGCCGACGACGGCGATGATGCCGAACATGTTGATGGAGCTGACAACGTTCTTCAGGACGGAGAGCCCCGGCAGGCCACCGCCCTTGGGAGTGATCCCGGGGTCGAAGGCGAGATAGAGCCGGTCGGCGAGAGGTGTCATGGGTGCGGCAAGGCTCCTTGCGTACACGGGCCAGAGGGCCGAAGCGGGAAGCGGAAGGGGCGGGTCGGGCGGAGGTGGGCGTCACAGGACGCGGCGCACGGCGAGGACGTCCCAGTCCTTGAGCGGGCTGATGCGCACGGGCTTGCCCGTGCGCGGGGCTTCGATGACGAGCCCCTCGCCCAGATACATGCCGACGTGCTCGGGACGTACGGCGGTGCCGCGGCTGAAGATCAGGGCACCGGGCTTCATGGCCTTCACGGAGACGGCCTTGCCCTCGTTGACCTGCGTGTACGTGGTGCGGGTGAGCTGGATGCCGGCCTTGGCGTACGCCTGCTGCATCAGCGAGCTGCAGTCGCAGCGGCCCATCGGGTCCGGTCCGTGCGGCGCGGTGCAGGTGCCGCCCCACTGGTACATCGTGCCGAGCTGATGCATCGCCCAGACGATCGCCTTGCGGGCGCGCGGGTCGGCGTCCTTGGGGATCTTGTATCCATTCGGAATGGCGCCTTCCGGGATCTTGCCGAAGGACGAGCCGTCTTGCGTGATGCAGTCGGACAGCGAGGGTGCGTCGTCGGTCTCCTGGGCGGCATCGTCGCTGGCGCCGGGGAAGGTGGTGGCGATGGCCGCCTGCAGCGCGGTCGCCAGCGGCTCCCACTGGGCGTAGGCGTCCGGGTAGCCGGACTTCTGCACGGCTTGGGCGGCCTGGGTCACGGTCATCTGCTGCCAGCCGCTCACCTGCAGAAGCGCCTTGTAGAACCTCTCGGACGCGTAGACGGGATCGCGGATCTGCTCGGCCATGCCCCAGCCCTGGCTGGGCCGTTGCTGGAACAGGCCGAGGGAGTCGCGGTCTCCGTAGGCAAGGTTGCGCAGTCGGGATTCCTGCATGGCGGTGGCGAGAGCGATGATCTGTCCGCGCCTGGGCACGTGGAGGCTGATCCCGGTAGCGACGACGGCCTGTGCGTTCGGGATCTGCTCACCGGGCAGGTCGAGGTCCTCGATGTCGACGTCGGAGGCGTCCGTACCGTCGAGGATCTCGGTGACCTGTTCGGTGACCTTGTCGGTGTCCAGGTCGGGCAGGCACTGGAAGAACGTGCTGCTTTGTGCGGCGGCTTCGCTGGACGTGGCCATCATCATGGCCGCGCCGCCGAGGAGGAGGGGGGAGAGGACGACGACGCCGATGCCGGCGGCGAGCGCCTTCAACCTGCCCGGCCCCCTCGCGCAGCGGATGATGCGGGCAGAGGCGGGTGACGAGACGTCACGAAGGTCTCCTTCGGAGAGGCGGCGTGCCGCGTACGCGCGAAGACGGGTGGAAGGGCGCGGCGGCCGGAGCGGGCGATCAAGGGGCGCCGGCCCGCGAACGAGTTGCCGCTCGATCCGCGGGCCGGGGAGCTAGGGATGCCGGGGCCAGGGGTACCTCTGCACGGCGTGGTGAGAAGGTGCCAGCGACGGTGTGCGCCGGGCGGTTCGAAAACAGTAGGCCCCAATGGGCGGTTGACCAAAAAGTCAGCGTGAGGGGACGGATTCCGGCCCCTCAGCGAGGAACTTCTTGGTCAACCGCCGAATCACCTCTACAGTTTTGGGACTCCCCTCGCCCTCCCCGCCAAGCGACCCTGGGTTTCTGCATGCCCAGTTTCGGTCCCCGGGAAATCGCATGTGCGACGGGCAGTTCTGCTCCACATTCCCACCCGAATCGGGGTTCCTCTTTGCCTTTTTCCTTGCACCATGGCGACGCCCTGAGCGTCCTCACCGGGCTGCCGGACGACTGCGTCGACTCCGTGATCACCGACCCGCCGTACAACTCGGGCGGCCGGACCGCGAAGGAGCGCACCAGCCGCAGCGCAAAGCAGAAGTACACCTCCGCCGACGCCAAGCATGCCCTGCCTGACTTCACCGGCGAGAACATGGACCAACGCTCGTACGCGTTCTGGCTGACGCAGATCATGACCGAGGCCCATCGGCTCACCCGCACCGGGGGCACCGCCCTCCTGTTCACCGACTGGCGCCAGCTCCCCGTCACAACGGATGCCATCCAGGCGGCCGGCTGGCTGTGGCGCGGCGTGCTGGCCTGGCACAAGCCGCAGGCCAGGCCCCAGAAGGGACGCTTCACCCAGAACTGCGAGTTCATCGTCTGGGCTTCGAAGGGAGCGATCGACGGCTCCCGCAACCCGGTCTACCTCCCCGGCCTCTACAGCGCCTCGCAGCCGTCCGGGGCGAAGCGCCAGCACATCACGCAAAAGCCCGTCGAGGTGATGCGCGAGCTGGTCAAGATCTGCCCCGAAGGCGGCACAGTGCTCGACTTCTGCGCCGGCTCCGGCTCCACCGGCGTCGCCGCCCTGCTCGAAGGCCGGGACTTCATCGGCGTGGAGAAGACGGAGCACTACGCCTCCATCGCGGCGGACCGGCTCACGGAGACAATCCGCGAGACCCTCACCCAGGACGACATGGTGCTCACCGCCTGAACACCACAACAGCGTTCTCTACGGCGAAAGTCGGCACCTTCCGCGGCGCCCACCGCGTCGTGCCATTCGTCCAGGGTCCGGTCTGCTCATCACCGCTTTCGCTTCCCCTCACCCCCACGGCTTAGGAGGCCATTGCTCTCATGCCTGAATCCGTAGAACCCCAGGCAGAAGGGGAGTTGGAGCCGGTCCACATCCCGGATCCCCAATTGGAGGGGATCGAGGCCAGCGTCCGGCGGTTGATGGAGCAGTCGGCGCAGCAGGCTCGGCAGCTCGACCACCTGGCCTCCGCTCCGGCCCCTGGCGGATCGCCTTTCGCCGCGTTCGGTATGCCGGGCTTCGGCGGACCGGCGTCAGCTGCTCCACCAGAGCCGCGCCCCATTCTGGAGCTGGAGGGCGAGGAGTACGAGGACGAACTCGACGCTCTTTCGGACTGGGTGGACGACTTCCTTCTCCCGGTCTACGGGGCGGAAGTCACCACGGCAGCGCCCTGGTGCCTGCAGTGGCAGGAGCACGACGACGTCGTCGCCTGGCTCCACGCCCTGTGGCTCGCCCATCAGCAGCACAAGGACCCCGAGGCGGGCCTGTCCGGGATGCTCGTGTGGCACCGGGACTTCCTGACGCACGCCATGGCGGCGATTCGCGCGCCTGGGGGACCACTGTCCGCGTGCATGACCTCCCCGGAGCGACCCGCGCACCGCATCCTTCCTGGCCCACCCCCGTCGACGCGGACGGAGAAGGCGGCGACAGAGCCGCGGTCGGAATCGTCCGGGTCCGGTGAGTCGTACGAGCTGATGGCATGAGCGAGGGGCAGCAGCGGCCGGCCTTCGGCCTGAGCTTCGATCCCCGCGCTCTGACCGACCTCCTGCAGGCCCCCAGCGACATCCGCGACCTCACCCTCGCCTACCTGCAGGAAGTGGTGAACGCCCAGCGCTTCGGGCTTCGGCTCACGGGCGACTTGGAGGGCTACCGCAAGCTGTTCGTGGACACGCGGAAAGACTGGCGAGTCGTCTATGGCGTGCGTCCGGCGCCTGAGACGTCGGCACACCGGCGGGAGATCCACGTTGTCGCTGTCCGGCCTCGGGCGGGCAACGACGTCTACGACGAGGTCGGACGTCGCCTGGGGATGTCCCGCCGGCCGCTGAGCGCCCGCACGCACGCGGCACGCTCCCGCTCCCCGCAGCTCACGACCCCAAGTCCGGTACCGAGGCCGGAACCACTGCCGTCCGCGATGCCGGGCCTGCTCCGCCCTGCGCAGAACCCCCAGCACCTTCACACCCGTTACTGAGACTCCACGCGTGATGTCGGAGACGGCGTCCGCTTGAACTGCGACGATCGCCGGCCATGGCGCGACATCACGCAAAGTGCATCAGTAGTAGCTGTTTCTGAACCCCGACCATCCGGATGCGGGCATCGGAAGACGTATCGTGATGCCGTGAAGAGGCGGCGCTGGTGGTCTGTGATCAGCTTGTGGGCTATGTGGTGGGCGGGTATCACCGCTGCTTTTTGGTTCTTGAGCAAGGTGCTCGGTCAGTCAGCGAGCCTTGTGGGGTGCGCGGCGAGTGCTGTGCTGGTGATCGTCGTAGGTGAGATCGGTGACCGATTGCGGCGCCGCTTCTTGCCTCGCCGCAAGGTGGGCTGATCAGACGGCCTGTGCAAGCTGGTCGGTTTGGGGAGCTGGCGGTTACTGATGATCTTTGCGTGATGTCGCGCCATGGCCGGCGATCGTCGCAGTTCAAGCGGACGCCGTCTCCGACATCACGCGTGGAATCTCAGGTAAATACACGGAGTCCGCATCGCGACGGGAGCCCCATGCCGGGACTGCGGTACATGGTTCAGCCGGGTTCACGGCTCCTACCTTCGATTTCCCGCAGATGTTCCCAGCGCTGGACGAAGCGTTGTCCTCCGCCTGCGGGCGCGCCGGTTCATCTGCCAGAACGTCTCGTGCAGGCGAAGGACCTTCGCCGAGCGGATACCCGGCCTGCCCCGCCGTCACGGTCAGCGGACCGAGCGGTTGCATTCCGACCTGGCCGCGGTCGGCCTCGCCCTGGCGGGGAGCCGGCGCTCCACGATCGGGGCAGCGAGGGCAGACCCAGCTGAGCCGGAGGCGTCGGCGGAAGGCCGCCGCGCTCTCTGCGGCGGCCCCTGGAAGCCGCCGATAGCGCCTGAGAGAGGCAACGACTGGCGCCGTACACCGCCGCGCCGCTCAGCGCCTGCCCACCCCGTTGGTGTGAGTCGCGGTGACCTTCGATCTCCGGGGGCGTTGGTGTCGGGCAACTTCGGCGGACGTACTCACGGCAAGTCATTGCGCCCCAGCCACGCCGGCTTGACCGGCACCCCGTCTGCGTACCACTCAACCTGCTGCTCAACAGGCTCAGCCGCTGCAGCGACGGGCGCACCCGGCGCCTCCACCACAGGTTCCGGGGCGGCGGGCGCATCAGAGTCCTCGAGCAGCTCCGCCACCGTGAACCGGGTGACGAATGACTGCCACGCCCCGTCTATGACGAGCAGGAACCCGTCGTCCCGCCGCAGGAGCCGACGGCGCTTGGGGCTTCTGGGGTGCTCGGGTGAGTGGCTCCGCGCCCGCCGTTCCAGCTCGGCGAGTGCCTCCTCACGCGATCCGGTGATGTGAGCCACCAGGTATGCCTCGGTGTGCTTGCGTTCCCCGACACCCACGGTCGTCTCGATGACCAGTCCCCATGTCGTCATGTTCTTCGCTCCTTTGCCCTCGATACGGCCGCATGAAGGCCGGAATCATCCAGCGTGCTGCTGGCATCCTCGCCCTTGCCCTCTGCGACTCAGTCGCCCGCTCCGCGCTCTTCCTGGCCCTGCTCGGCCTGAGTTGGAACTTCGGCCTCGTCCCCGGTACCGCGATCATTACCGACACCGTCCCACTCGCCACCCGCCGGTCTCTTCTCCCGGGACACCGGCCACCCCGTCCACGCAGGTCAGCCGGTCACCCTGACCGAGCCAGCCGCGCCGCGCTGGTCACCAACCGCAGCCCCAAACCGGCCGAGGCGCCGAAACGGGCGGCGCGGCCGGGAGCGTGGCCGTCCACCACTGCACATCGGCACTGACCCGCACCGACTCCCCATCGAAAGGCTCCATGCCCTCCCTCCAACCGACCCCACCTGCCGACCGAGGTCCGGGCCCTGAACTGGACTTCCGGCTGGACGGCCTCGACGCCGACGAGCAGACCACCGACGCGTTCTTCCGTCGGATCGGTGTGATCGAGGACATGCTCGTCCCGCTCGCCGAGCACCACAGCGCCGATGACGTCCACAGCTTCTACGTCCTGCACGACTCCTCGGCCACCTACGACCACCCTGGTGTCCCCCAGTACGTCACTCTCCACCTGCAGCGAGATCAGGAGAAGCGGACGTTCCGCTTCGAACAGGCGCAGCTGCCGCTGCCCGCGATGGCGCAGTCCTGGCTGATCCACCGCGGCTGTCCGCCCGGGGCCATCGCACTCGACACCGAGCTGGGCACTGCGCCGGCAGACGAGACGACGCGGACGCTGGAGCGACGGCTCATGGGGGATGGGGATTACTACGCGCTCGGCTACTCCTACACCCGGGACGACCCGGACGACATGGTCACCATGGTGATCCTGCGCGTCCTCGATGAGCGAGCCCCTTCTCCGTTCCGTGTCGTGGTCGAGGAAGTCGATACCGACGCCTCGACCCACACGCTGCGCGAGGGCGGCTTCGCCACGGTCGAAGAAGCCCTCCACTGGTGCGACGACCGGCTCAGCGGCAAGAAGAAAACCCTCCCACCAGTTTGCCCGGCCCCACCCTTTACCCGCCTGGCCACTGTGCCGAAGGCGTCGGTTTCGCGCCCGCCAGGCCGATCACGCTGAGCGTGAACACCGACTGGCGAGGCGGAACATAGCCGACGATCGCCGGTTGGCCAAACCGGCGATTCTCCGGACTCTTATACCGCCGCCGGGACGACCACCCGGCCGCCTCTCCACGCATTCCCTTTTCCCGTACGGAGGTTCCTTCCGCATGCGCTCGACCCGAATTGCGATAGCCGCCGCGATGCTCGGCGCGCTCGCCCTGCCGATCGCGTTGGCGACGGCGGCCACGGCCGCTCCGGCATCCGCGCCGAGCAGTCCCCCGGCCACCCGTCCGTGCGAACAGCCTGGTCCGTGGGTCATCGGCACGCAGGCGGTCACCATCCGCTCCAAGACGTCGGCCAAGTCCACCAGCGTCGGCATCCTCTACCGCGGCCACAAGTTCACCGTCCACAAGACCAGCGGTAACTGGCACTACATCACGGACAAGACCACCGGCGTGAAGGGCTGGGTGTCCGACACCTACGTCTACCGAGACGTCCGAATGTGCCTCGACTGAGAGGCGCTCGGCAGCAACTCACCGTAACGAGGGTGAGTTAAGCGCTCCATTTCCCTCCCAAGAGCAACGGGGCCGTTGCGCCCTCCGGAGAGGAGTTCTCCTTGTCCGACGACGTATCCGACGGCATGGACGATGCCGTGGGCGTGCTCACCGAACAGATCGAGGCGCTCTTCGGAATGAACATGGACCAGTTGAAGGCCGCGGTCGATGCGGCGCCGGCTGCCAATCCCGCGGCCACCGATGTCGTCAAGTGGCACGGCCTTCTCCTCGAATCGCAGACGGTGCTCGAACGCGCGGAGGACGACCTGCTCGCCGCGCTGGAGACCCAGCCCAGCGAGGTCGACGACCCGACGATGGATCTGGCCCACCGCGTCAACGCGGCCGTCACTGCACGCGATGGGCGAGCCATGGTCATCCGGTGGCTTCTCGACCCGAACGCTCCCGGCAAGCAGGGCCTTGACACCGAGCGGCTGGTCCGCTTCCGCGGTACGCGCCGGGGCCCGGCAGTGCCGACCACTCCGCCCCGTCCGGCGACTGCGCCGCCGGCAGGAAGGGGCGTGCTGCGGTGAGTGTCCGGCTCAAGCCCAGTTCCGCGGATGGCCGGTTGCACCAGGTCTTTGGCGCCCCGGTCGCCGAGCTGTACGAGACAGTGGCCAATCCCGATGTCTCCGCCGCCCTGACCCGCGCGTTGGAGCTGCGGTCCTTCCTTGCTCTGGCCGAGGAGCAGGTGGTTCGTGTCCGGGACCGCGTGCACGACGCCATGGCGGCCGACCGCGACATGGACGAACTGTCCGCAGCCGAATTGCGGATGGATGCGCAGTGGCTGGAGGCCGCGCTCGATGCCCGCGACGGCTACTGCGCCGCGCTCGTAGACCTGCTGCGTACCATGCCGCCTCCCGGCCAGCAGCCCCGGCCCGTCCGTATGGCACAGCCGAGGGTCGCCACCACCCTGCCTCCGGCCGTCGCCACCCCGACACCGCGGCGTGCCGGGGCGGCCCGAGCCCGCCGAACGTGAAAGCCCGCGATTGCCCCACCTGACGTCCACCGAGACAGCCGGACGGATCGAGGACCTGTACGGCGCACCGCTGGCCGATCTCGAAGCCCATGCGCAGGACCAGCCACCCGGCATGCTCGCTGCCCTCCTCGGCATGCACCACGACCTCGCCTTCGCCGAGCGCAGCATCGCCTTCCACCGCGACCGCCTCGCCCAGCTTGTCCACCGCGAGCGACAGATCGGTACACACGAGGTATCGCACGTGCTCGACTGCGCCCGCCGGCTCGCCGAAGCGGTCGCCGTACACGCCATCCAGGCCAAGACGGTCTTGGCCGTGCTTCAGAGCCTGGGACGCGTTGTCCCGCCCGAGCCGTCACCGGCCCCCGCACCCACCGTGCCCGCGTCTCCCGTCCCGGCCACGAGCGCTGCTCCGAGCCGCTGACCCCAACTCACACAGGAGTTCCTCCGTGGCCATCACCGGTCTGCCACCCGACACCGACGCCGACCTCGCCCGGGTCTCCGAGGCCCTCGCCATGATCACTCCGCGCTGGAACGTGCGGGTCCTGCTGGCCCTCGCCGGGCAGCCCCTGCGGTACAAGGAGATCGCGGACAAGGTGTCCTGGCTGCAGAGCGGCCAGCTGCATCCCAAGGTGCGTCAGCTGTGCGATGCCGGCCTCGTCCAGCGCACCGAGCACACCCCGCGGCACGTCACCTACGGCCACACCGACCGCACCGTTGCGCTGCTGCCGGTACTGCCACTGATCGTCACCTGGGCCGAGCAGTACCTGGAGAAGCCGGAACGGCCGTTGCCCGCGATCGAGCAGATCGAGGACAGCCTCACGCTCCTGACCCGGCGGCACGCCGCCACCATCCTGTGGGCCCTGAAGATACGAGGGGAAGCCGGCGGCCGGACTCTGGCCAGGACGGTTATGCCCGGCAGTGACGGGACCAACATCTACCCGCCGCTGCGTCAGCTCGTGGCCGACGGCCTCGTCGACACCGACGGTCTCGGGCAGCCCTACCGCCTGTCCGCCGCCGGGGACGGTCTCGGGCCTGTCCTCGGCGCTCTCTCCGCGTGGTCCGCGGGACAGCCCCTCGCGCAGGCCGCACAGCACCCGGTCTGGGGACGCCCGGATGCCGCGCCTGCTCCGCGGACGTGGGTCAGCAACCCTTTGCGGCTGCCGGCCTCGACCACCGCGCCCGCACCGAACAGGACCGGCCGGACCTCACTCCTGGCCTGGCAGTACGGCGACCTGTTTTCGCACGCCACCCCCTCCCGCCCGCAGGCAGCACTCCCGGCTGGAGGACCGCGCCGATGAACAACCTCTCCGCGGCCGACGTCCAGCACGCCTGCACGGTGCTGTCCTCGCCGGCCCTGATTCGCCTGATCACCGAGATCGACGACAACGGTCCCATCCCGACGCGCGCACTGTCGCGCACCCTCGCCGATCTCCCTGTGCATCACCTTCACCAGACCACCGACCGGGCCCGTGCTCTCGGCCTCCTCCGCATCCGACCCGGCGCCGGCCTCAGCCTGACCACGTCCGGCTCTCATCTGGCCGACGTCTACGACGCGACAGCCAGTTGGGCTCGCCGCCACGGCTACCCGGCGCCGGTCTCCGACTTCACCAGCCGGATCCAGGACACCCTCGCTGTCCTGACCAAGCTGCCGATACTGACTCCCGAGGACAGTCCCCAGGCATTCGCAGACGCTTCTCCGGTGCGGGCGGAGGCTGCCGCGGACCTCGCAGGGCTGCGCAACCTCCTGGAGGAGTGGCTGCACGCCAACCCGCAGCTGGTCCGGAGTGCTGAGCACGAGCTTGCCGCATGAGGGCACGCACCACCCGGCACGCCCGCCGCCCCGTCCCGTCCCTGTTGCGCGGCGTCTACCTGCCCCGAATCGCCGACGGTGCCGCGTTCGCCATGACCACCTACGGCATCCCCCTCATCGTCTTGGCGACCACGGGGTCGGCGGCGCTGACAGGACTTGCCTTCGCGCTGGAGTGGCTGCCGCGCCTGGGCGCGTTCACGGTGGCCGGCACCGTCGTCGACCGGCACGGCATCGCTCGCGTCTTCCGCACCGCGTGCGCCGTGCGGGCCCTGGTCGTCCTGACCGCCGCGCTCCTGCTGGCAGTCCCCCGCACCGGGGTGCCGACGACGGTGACGGTGATGACGCTCGCCCCGCTGACGGGATTCCTCACCGAGTTCAGTTACGTCGCAGCGGAGACCGCCGGCGGCGAGGCGAGCCGGACCGCCGGAGTCCGGGCGCACCGGGTGCAGTCCATCCTGCTGGGGATCGATCAGACCGCAATGCTCGCCGGACCCCTGGTCTCCGGCCTGCTGCTGGAGCACGGGGGACCGACCCTCATGCTCGGCACACTCGCCGCCTTCTCCCTCCTCGCCGCCGCTTTCAGCCCGCGCCGGCGGACCACTCCGGGCGGCGCCACCAGCAGCAAGACCGGGCTACGAGCAGGCTGGCGGACGCTTCGCTCCCTTCCCGCCCTCGCCTGGCTGGTCGGCGGCCTGATCGTCTCCAACACGGCCGTCGCCATCCTCCAGGCGGCCATGCCGGTCATCGTGGTCAACGAACTGGGACGCTCCAGCGCAGAGGCCGGACTCATCTGGTCCGCCGCGGCTGTCGCCTCCCTGCTCGCCATCACCACCGCCCGCCGGGCGATCGACCGATGGGGCCTGTGGCCGGTCGGCGCCACAGCTGCCGCCGTCGCCGCCGGAGCCACCCTCGCCGTCGCCCAAGCCCACACCTACCGCGGATACCTCCTGCTGATCGCCGTCCTGATGGCCGGTGAGGGCGGCCTCACCGTCGTCCTGCGTACCCTGCGCTCCCACCTCATCCCGAGCGAGGTGTTCGGCAGCACCCTCGCCATGACGATCCTGCTGCTCCTGCTGCCCTTCCCCGCCGCCGGCCTGCTCGTCGCCGCCGTCCCGCCCGCCCAGCTCGGGACGCCATCACCGCCGCCGCCCTCCTGCAGGCCCTAGGCCTCGCCACCGCCTTCACCCGGCTGCGCACCCTCCCCACCCCGCCTGCCTGACCTCCCGGTACGAGAGGAGCCCCACCGCTCATGCCCAACCACCACGCAGGACGGACTGCCCGGCCTGGCCCTCCCGCACCGGGACGGCCCGACCCTTACCGGCCAGCTCCGCGCCTTCGATGCCCAGCACCTCTGGGTCTACTGCGCCCTGGAGCAGCTCGTCGAGGAGCACCTCGCCGCGGGGGCCAAGCGGGTCGGGATGAAGGCGGTGTTCGAGGCCCTGCGCTGGCGCCACCCGCACGGGGTGAAGGGCCTCAACAACAACTACACGGCCCTGTACGCGAGACGGCTGCTCGCCGAGCACCCTCAGTGGGCTTCCGCGATCGAGATCCGCCGCCGACGCAGCCCGTGAACCCCTCACCATCCCCGTCCTTTACCTGATCTTCGAGGAGCCTGTTCTTGTCCGACCGTCCTGTCGTCCTGGTCGTCGCCGCAGCCGACATGGAAGCCGAGGCATATCGCGGGTACTGCCTTGAGTCCGTGGCCGCCGTCTACGACGTCGTTCTCATCACCAGCGATGAGCCGTCATGGGAGGTGCCGTACATCCGCGACTGCATGGTCGTGCCGGACCCGACCGACCGGGCGGCGCTGTTCGCCGCAGGGCGAGCCCTGGCCGAACGCCACGTTGTCACCGGGGTGTTCACGTGGACCGAGTGGTATCTCGTCCCGGTCGCCCGCCTCGCACGCCAGCTCGGCCTGCCGACCACCGCCCCGGAGGTGACGCAGGCGTGCCGCAACAAGGCCACCGCGCGCGCCCTGTTCGCCCGGCACGGCGTCCCGTCGGCCGCATCGGTGAGCGTCCGCAACCGTCGGGAGGCACAGGTCGCGGCCGAGCGGATCGGCTACCCGGTCGTCCTGAAGCCCGCCGCACACGCGGCCAGCATCGGCGTGATCCGCGCCGACAACCCCGACCAGCTCACCGCCGCCTACCCGTTCGCCCACCGGGCCGCCAGGGGAGGCATGGAGAGCACGAGGGTCCTGGTCGAGGAATACCTCGACGGGCCCGAGGCCTCGGTCGAGTGCGTCACCTACCGCGGTGAGACCACCGTCGTCGCGGTCACCCGTAAGACCGTCAGCGACCCGCCGTACTTCGAAGAGCTGGCGCACTCGGTCGACGCGGCCGACCCGTTGCTCGGCGTGGTTGCCTCGGCGGCCCGGGCCGCGATCCGTGCGCTTGGGATCACCGACGGCGTCAGCCATGTCGAGATGCGCCTGGTGGATGATTGGCCTCGGCTCGTCGAGGTCAACGGCCGCATCGCCGGGGACATGATCGGCCACCTGGTCCGCCTCGCCACCGGCATCGACCTGCCGCGCGCCGCAGCCGACATCGCCTGCGGCCGTGCCCCCGACCTCACGCCCACCCACTCGTCGGCTGCCGCGATCCACCTGATTTACCCGGAGACCTCCGGCACTCTCCACCGCCTCCAGCTTGAGGGGTCGCGCCCGCCGTGGCTGGAGAGGGTCCACTTCCAGCACCACCCCGGTGACGACCTGGCGCTGCCCGCCGACGGCGGCGACATGTTCACCGCCCGCATCGGCTACCTGATCACCACAGGACTCACCGCCGACCTCGCGCAGGCCCGCGCCGAGCAGGTCGTCCGCAGCCTCCACATCGACGTCGCACCCCACACGGTCGGCGAGTCCGCCGACAGCGGCAGGGCCGCATGAGCCGCACAGCCGCCCCCGCCCGCCGCAGCCGCGGCCTGCTGACCGGTTACTTCCTCGGCCTGGGCGTGGTGATGGCCGTGTGGGGCGCTCGGATGCCGGCCGTCCAGCAAGCCGCCCGCCTGAGCACCGCAGAGCTGTCCCTGGTGTTGCTGGCTGCCGCCCTCGGCATGGTCGTCGGCTTGCAGACCGGTGGCCGTCTCGCCCGGCCCGAGCGGCTTCCCGCCCTCCTTGTGTGCGGTGCCGTCAGCCTCGCTGGCTGCCTCGCCCTCCTGGGGCAGTGCCACATCCTCACCTCCCTGCTCATGGCAGCGCTGGCCTTCGGGATCGCGCACGGCGTACTGGACGTCGCCGCCAACTCTGCGGCGGTGCGGTGCCAGAACGCCTACGGCAGGCCCATCATGTCGTCCCTGCACGCTGCCTACTCCCTCGGCGCCCTCGGCGGTGCCGGCCTGGCCGCGATCACCGTCCACACCACGCACCGCACCCTCTTTCTGACGACCGGCCTGATTCTGGCCGTCGCCGCGCTGGTCGCCGCCCCGGTAACTCGGATGCTGACAGGCACCCACCAGCCACCGGCTACTACGGGGCAGGACGAGACCGGAGTGTCGCTGCCGTCCGCCAAGCTGTGGCTGCTGGGGGCGCTGGCTGCCGCCAGCCTGCTGGGCGAAGGAGCAGCTGCCGACTGGGCGGCCGTCCATCTGCACAGCCTGGACGCATCCGCCGCCGTGAGCGCCGCCGCCTTCGCCCTCTACAGCGCGGCCATGGCCACCGGGCGGCTGACCGGCGACCGGCTCACCGACGCCTTCGGACCCGCTGCCGTGGTGCGGGCCGGAGCCGTCCTCGCGGCGATCGGGCTCACCACCGGAGTCCTCGCCTCCACCACCTCCGTGGCCCTGGCCGGCTGGGCACTCTTCGGACTCGGCCTGTCCACCACGGTTCCCTGCCTGATCAGCGCCGCCGGAGTCGGCGGCCCGGGCGCCGTCGCCACGGTCGCCGTCACCGGCTACCTGGGCCTGCTCGCCGGGCCCGCCCTCATCGGCGCCATCGCCAGCATCACCACCCTGTCCACGGCACTGCTGCTGCCCGCCCTGCTCGCAGCCACCGTCGCCGCCCTCGCCCACCGAGCCCTGGAGAAACCCACCCCTTGAGACCCGACACGACCACCGCCCTCGACGCCGTCATCCTCGACTACAACGGAGTCATCGGCCTGCAGCCCACCACCGACCAGTGGCTCCACCTCGCCCGCACCGCCAATCGGCCCGAAGAGGACCTCGCCGCCTTCCAAAGTGCCTTCTGGAGCGCACGCCAGCCCTATGACGCCGGCCAACTGAGCGATCTGGCGTACTGGGCCAAGGTCCTCGGCTACCACCCCGGCCCGCGCATGCTGCGCGAACTGTGTGCAGTGGACGCTGACATGTGGACCGCCACCGACGACCGTGTCCTGGAAGTCCTGCACCATGCCCACCGGGCAGGGCTGCCGATGGCGCTCCTGTCCAACGCACCCCACCACCTCAGCGACATCCTCGACCGCCACAACTGGCGCCGCCTGATGAGCCAGGCCCTGTACTCGGCCCGCCTGGAGGTGTGCAAACCCGATCCCGCCGCCTACCAGCACGCCCTTCAGGCTCTCGGTGCCGCAGACCCGCGGCGCGTGCTCTTCGTGGATGACCGGGCCGACAACTGCCACGCGGCCCGCCGCCTGGGCCTGCGCACGCTGCATTACACCGGTCGGTCCGCCGACCTCGAAGCAGCACTGCTGCCTACCACCTGACCCGCCCCCGCCTCAACCTCTCAGGATCCTGTGCCACCCCACGACGACACCATCGACGGGGACGTCTACGTCTTCCCGCGCTACCTTGCCCGCGCCACCGCGATCGGCGACCCCGGACTCGATCCACTCCGCGACCTCGGCTGGGAACTCCACAACGACGACCTCGGCAACGCCTACGTGAACGCTCCCGACCGCAAGGTCCGCCTCGGCTACCTCCCCGAGGGCGACGACGACGGCCTCTGGCGCATCAACGCCTACAAGGACCCATTCGGCCCGCCGGTCTGGGGTGTCTGTTTCAACGACGGCTGTCCCACCGAGTTCGTGACCGCCTTCACCACCGCGCTCGCCGAGGCGTACGAACAGGGACCGGACAGCTACCTCGCCAGGCCGGTCTCCGGGAGCAAGGACCATGACCCCTTCCTGGCGGTCGCTCCGCTCATCAACCGTGGCTGGCTGATCGACCGTCCCCGCTGGGGCGTATTCGCCGTCCAGTCACCCGACGGGCTCGCCGGGCTGGAGTACACCACCGGCCACCTCGACCCGGAAGCCGAGCTGACCACCCGCGACGTCCGCTGGCAGCTGTGGGCCGGCACCTCCATCAACCGTCCCCTCTGGTACGCCACCGCCAGCACCGACACCCCCGTCGTCCTGCTCAAAGCCGTCACCGAGTGCGCCTCCGACCCCGCGCCGCTGCCCCGCTGGCGTGAGGACACCTACAGCTACGTCGAGGGCATGGCCCAGCTCACCCCCATCCTCCCGCCGAACCCGCCGGCCCCGACCCCGCTCGACGTCCAGCGCGCCGCCTACCGCCGCCCGGCCACCCTCACCACCACCTCCAGCGTCCCGCGCTGGAGCACCACCAGCAGGCCGGTACTGCCCGGACGCCGCCATTGACCACCCGCCGCCTCACCGTCCGACCGGAGACATCCGCTTGGTCCTGCATGCCCGCGCCTTCTTCATGGAGCACCTGAAGCTCCCCTTCGCCGAGGCAACCGTCGTCGGCAACACCTACTACGCCACCCCAATACCTGGCGGTCCGCTACGGCTCCGCATCGACTTCGCCCGGACCATCCGCGACGAGTACGACGGTCTGCGCCTCGCTACCATCCACCAGGACAGAGGCGAACTCGACGCCGTGGAAATGCGGTTCGAGGACCACAAGACCTTCGACCACCGCGACGCGGCCCGGGGCTGCAGCCCGCTGGAGTCGGGGTACGGCACGAGCCACGAGTTCCGCGACGGTTCCGACTGGGTGCCGTGGGAAGGCGCCCACACCAATGGACTGCGCGACGCGATCGAACAGTACGCGTCCACCTGGTTCCCCGGCGCGTGGAAGACGCCCCCACCGCGCCGTGCTGTCAGCCGCATCACTCAGAAGGTCCCGTCTCCGCCCGCAGCCCGCGGTGGAAGCCGCACCCGCTAAGGAGTCGTGCCCCGCGCCGCCCGTTCCCTCGCCTGGTCGCCGTATCGGTAGGTCAGGCTTCCAAATGCGTCGCGCTACGGATGCGCATCGGCGGAAAGAGGGATCTTGATGACGCCGATGAAGATCTCGGTGCCTCCTCTGTCCTGCCGGGCGTAGCCCGTCACGAAGGTCTTGCTTGGTTGCGGCAGGAGTACAGGCAGCCCCACGCCCCGGGGGACGTGATGGCTGGTTCTGGAGCTTGGGGAACTGGCCGACCGTATCGTGCGGCGCGTAAATAGGGCCTAGGAAAGGACGGGGGATGGCCGGAAGACCTTCTACACGATGGGGACGCGGCGTCATTTTGAGCGTTGTCGCCTGCATGGTCGGCGGAAGCGTCGTCGCTGTGAACGAGGGCTGGATGCCCTGGCAGTCAGAGTCCGAGGGGCAACTTCAAGTGCGTGTCGGGAGCCTGCCCGACGGCAAGATCGGCGACGTGACGGTGCGGGGGCCGAAGGGCATGACGGAGCATGTCACGCGAACCAGTACCCTCACCGGTGTGAAGCCGGGCCGGTACACCATCACGGCGGGCAGGGTGCGCGGCACCGACCATGACCTGTACCCCCCGACGGTAGAGCAGACCGCCACGGTGCCTGCTGGCGGTAGAGCGTCGGTGACCGTCGACTACAACACGGTCATCCCTCATACAACAAGGCCTGTCGGCGCTGTGGAGATCCGCGAGGTCGACGCCGGTTCGGTCACCTTGGCACCCGGCAGCGCCACCGCGAGGAAGCTTGCCGTCGGTGATGTGCTGGTGGCCGGGGTCGGCCCGGACACTCCAGAAGGGCTCCTGCGGAAGGTCACCAAGGTCCGCACGAGCGGCGGCGGGGTAACCGCTGTCACCCAGTCGGCGACGCTGAGGGAGGCTGTGCCGCAGGGACGCCTGAACATCGTGGACGCACCTGTGGTGTCGTTGGAGGAGGCGATGCGCCGGGAGGGAACAGCAACAGCCCGGCATGCCGGCTTCACCGGGCCGGTCGGGACGGCCGGTCTCCTTGCCGCCGGTGCTGTCACCGGGGAGGACCCGGATCTGGAGGTGGACGGCGAGGGAGGGTTCTCCTTCCTGCACAACTTCGCCGACAGCAGTTCCAATGTCGGGGCGGGCAAAGATGACTCAAAGCGGGAGGAAGGCAGTCTGGCGTGCGCCGGCGGAGGTTCGCTGCCGCTGCTGATGGAGGCGGCGTTCACGGCGACGACACCACGGATGACCTTGGACACCAGTTGGGACCACGGCAGGCAGAAGGGCGTGAGGTGGGCTCTGACCGCCTCCCAGACGGCCGGGTTCGGAGCCGAGTCGAACAACGTGGAAGCCAAGTGCGACGTGAGCTGGCTGTACCCGAAGAAACCGATTCGTCTCGGCGTCATCACGGTGTCCCTGGGGACCGTGCCGGTGGTGATCATCGTGAAGGGCGCCCTGACCGGCGGGGCTGGCTTCGGCGGCAAGGCTGCCGTGAAAGTCAACCAGGAATCGCATTTCGAGGCTGGCATCGAGGTCCCGGACGGCGGCAAAGCGAAGGGCATCGCCACGTTCGACAACAAGTTCACTCTGAAAGAACCACCGTCCTTCGAGGTGGAAGGGAACATCAAGATCGGCGGCCGTCTCTCGTTCCACCTGTATGGCACGGACGTTGGCCCCTACCTGGACATCACCCCGGGCCTGAAGCTCGTCTACAAGGAGAATTTCGGGCGACAGGGAACCATCAAGACCGAGCTGCGCGGCGGCTTGTACACGACTGCCGGGATCGATCTGGAATGGCTGGGCTTCAAAGACAGCGCTGTCGAGATCTCGGACTTGTTCCACATTGACAAGGTGCTGTGGGAGAAGACCTTGCGCGAGTCACCGGCAGACAGGGCGGCCAGGGAGAACCCAACCGACTGCCCCGATGACGCGACCACGACGGCGGCGGTGGCCGACTTGAAGGAGACGACCGGCGCCGTGGAGTTGCAGGTGACCGGCCGGAAGTGCTGGAGGGGCTGGGCGGTGGTCGACTGGGTGCCTGGCCTCTATGCGGACCGGGTGTCGGCGACCGTGTTCAAGCGCAAGGATGACAGTTTGACGCCGGCGGTAACCATGTTGGGCGTCGACGGGCCTGCGGGCAGCAGCCACAACTCGACGTGCACCAAGGTGAAGGGCATGAAGGTGCCGCCTGGCCTGCTGGACTACCTGTGCCCGACCAGCACCGGCACCTCCGCGACCGCCGCGTTCAACCCTGCGTCAGCGGACGTGTTCGCCTCCAGCGGGTACGTTCCGACACTGTCCGACGCGGACCTGAAGGCACTCCGCGGCCCATTGCGTGCTGTACAGGCATGCGCGAACTGCGGCCCCGAGGGCGGTGACGGGTCCGCGCAAATCATCATGCTGTTCTACGGAAACCGGTATGCCGGCATGGTGCAGGAGGGCAAGGCGTACAGCTCCCGCGAATTGGTCAGCCAGAACGGCACCCAGGTCACCTCGCGTGTGCGGTGGGCAACCCCAGACGATCCAGTGGGGCCTTCCCCCGTGGTGGTGGACACGCGTTGGCATGTCATGCGGCCAGCGTGAGCTTAGCCGTGTGGTGTCGGTGTTCGTATTCGTTGGGGCTG
>NZ_JBIAXS010000051.1:0-36262 GCF_042896885.1 Streptomyces sp. NPDC001231 | reverse complement strand
GTACTGCTTGGACAAGGACGTCGAGCTCATCTTCGGCTGACCGCCGCAGGCAGTCTCCCGTCGGAGATGACCAGCAGTTACGGGACAGCCCTTAGGCTCGTACTCATGCGCTACGACCTCGTCATCTTCGACAACGACGGCGTCCTCGTCGACAGTGAGCCCATCTCCAACCGGCTCCTCGCCGCCTACCTCACCGAGCTGGGGCACCCCACCTCGTACGAGGACTCCATCCGTGACTACATGGGGTCGGCGATGCACCGGATCCACGACCTAGTCCTGGAGCGGACGGGGAAGCGGCTGCCGGACGACTTCGACGACGTCTTCCACGCCCGTGTCTTCGCCGCGTTCCGGCGGGAGCTGAAGCCGGTGGCCGGTGCCGCCGACGTACTGGAGAAGCTGACGGTGGACGGGGCGCCGTACTGCGTCGCGTCCTCGGGGAGTCATGAGCGGATCCGGGTCGGGCACCGGACGACCGGTCTTGACCGGTGGTTCGACGAGGATCGGATCTTCAGCTCGCAGGACGTGGGCCGGGGCAAGCCGGCGCCGGACCTGTTCCTCCACGCGGCCGACCGGATGGGAGTGGCCCCCGAGCGGTGCGTCGTCGTCGAGGACTCCCCGCTGGGTGTGCGGGCCGCCGTCGCGGCCGGGATGGACGTCTACGGGTTCACGGCGATGACCCCGGCCGCGAAGCTCGCGGATGCCACCCAACTCTTCTCTCGCATGGAGGAGTTGGCCGACCTGCTGACATGACGCCGACCACCGCCGCGGCACTGACAATTGTCATGCGGAGCTCCGGACGATCGTTTCTACTGGCGGACCCCCCTCGCCCGCGAGGATTTGAGCATGACGACGAACACGAAGCGTGCGAACCTCGCCCCTCTGCTCGTGGATGTGGCGGTGCCGGTCGGCGGGTACTACCTGCTCAAGAACGGATTCGGGATGAGCACGCTGGCCGCCCTGGGGTGGAGCAGCGTGGTCCCGGCCCTGCGGACCGGGTGGGCCGCGGCCAGGGAGCGCCGGGTCAACGGGCTCGCCGCGCTCATCCTGTTCGTCAACGTGGTCGGGCTGCTGCTGAGTTTCGTCGCCGGTGACCCGCGGCTGATGCTCGCCAAGGACAGCGGCGTCAGCAGCGCGATCGGCATCGGCATCCTGGTGTCCGTGGCGCTGGGCAGGCCGATGATGACCGCCGCCATGAAGCCCTGGCTGGTGAAGGGCGACGCGAGGCGGGAGGCCGTCTGGGCGCGACTGGCGGCCGAATCCGCGGACTTCAAGCGAGCGGAGAAGGTGTTCTCGCTGGTGTGGGGCGTGGTGCTGCTCGCGGAGTGCGTGGTGCGGGTCGTGGGTGCCTACACGCTGCCGGTGGACACCATGGTGTGGCTCGGCACCGTGATCATGGCGGTCACGATGGTGCTCGGGTTCCTCCTGAGCGGTGCTCTCGCCGCCGGGCCGATGGCGCACATGCTGATGGCCGAGACGAAAGCCGGGGCGAACGCCGAAGCCACGCAGGTCCAGGAGCCCGCCAACGCTCAGGAGCCCGCCCTGGCCCGGAAGTCCCCGAACGGACTCGCCCTCGCCTGAAGCTGAGCAGAATTCATCTTTGTCCGGACCTACCCACAGGTAGCCCAGGGCCCTACGCTCGCCGCCATGACAGATGTGCTGCGGCGCGGTAGGGCCTCGCTGGCGTTCAGCTTCTTCGCGCAGGGCGTCGCCTTCGCTCTCCTCGTGACGCGCATCCCGGCCATCCAGAGCCGGTACGGGGTCTCCGACGCACTGCTGCCGGTCTTCCTGGCCGCCGTGCCGATCCTCGCCGGCGTCGGCAGCACGGCCACCGAACACCTGGTGAAACGCGTCCGGCCCAGTCGGCTGCTGCGCTGGTCCCAGCCCGTCGTCCTCCTGTCCCTGCTCGGTGTCGGGGCGGGTGGCCGGGTCGCCGAACTGGGCGTCGCGCTGGCCGCGTTCGGGCTGGCCGTGGGGGTGCTGGACGCCTCGATGAACATGCTCGGGGTGAGCCTCCAGCGGGCGTACGGCCGCAGCATCATGCTCGGCTTCCACGCCGTCTACAGCCTCGGCGGGATCGTGGGTGCCTCGCTGGCCTGGGCCGGGGCGCACTGGCACCTGGCGCTGTGGGTGTCGTACCTGCCCGTGGCGGTGCTGCTGCCGGCGGTCCTCGTGGGCAGCCGGTGGTACGTCGACGCCGACTCCGCCGCCGCACCGGACGAGGCCGGCGGGAAGGCCGGGGAAGGCGGCGGGACCGTCGCGTTCCGGCTGCTGCTGCCGCTGTGTCTGGTGATGACCTTCGCGTACATCGGGGACTCGACCGTCTCCAACTGGAGCGCGAAGTACCTCCAGGACACGCTGGGCAGCTCCGAGCAGCTGGCGACGGTGCCGTACAACGTCTACATGGTCACCACGCTGCTGGGGCGGGCCATCGGGGACACCGGGGTGCGGCGGTTCGGTGCCGTGGCCGTCGTACGGCTGGGCGCGCTGGTCGCGGCGCTGGGGTTCGCGGTGGTCGCCGGGGCGCCCGGTCCCTGGGTGGGCATGCTCGGGTTCACACTGCTGGGGCTGGGCCTGTGCGTGCTGGTGCCGCAGACCTTCGCCGCGGCCGGGCGCCACGCTTTTGACAACTACGGCCCGGGCGCCTCGGACAAGGCCGTCGCACGGCTCAACATCTTCAACTACGTGGGTTTCCTGGTCGGCTCGCCGCTGGTGGGCGCGCTGGGCGACGCGTGGAGCTACCGCGGGGCGATGCTGGTGCCCATGGCGTTGGTGCTGGTGACGTGGGTGTGCGCCGGGTCGTTCGCGCCGCGACCGGACCGATACGGTGGCGGTCATGAGCGGTCGCGCACAGCTGATGTGGGACGAGGCAGTAACGGGCTATGACTTCGGTCGGGACCACCCGATGGATCCGGTCCGCCTCTTCCTGACCCGGGAACTGGTCGGCGCGCTCGGACTCGACCGGGAGGCGCGGCTGGTGGCGGCCAGGCCGGCCGGCGAGTCGACGCTGCGGCTGGTCCACCGGGAGGACTACATCGCCGCGGTGAAGGCCGCGTCGGCGGACCCGGGATCGGCCGACGGGACGTACGGGCTGGGGACGTTGGACGATCCGGCGTTCGCCGGGATGCACGAGGTGTCCGCGCTGATCGCGGGGCAGTCGGTGGCGGCGGCGGAGGCCGTGTGGCGCGGGGACGCGCTGCACGCGGTGAACTTCGCGGGTGGGCTGCACCACGCGATGCCGGGCGCCGCGTCGGGCTTCTGCGTCTACAACGACGCCGCGCTGGCGATCGCGCGGCTGCTGGAGCTGGGTGCCGAGCGGGTGGTGTACGTCGACACCGACGTGCACCACGGGGACGGGGTGCAGACCGCGTTCTGGGAGGACCCGCGGGTGCTGACGATCTCGGTGCACGAGCATCCCCGGACGCTGTTCCCGCAGACGGGTTGGCCGCAGGAGACCGGGGCCCGGTCCGCCGAGGGCTCGGCCGTGAACGTGGCGCTGCCGGCGGGGACCGGGGACGCCGGGTGGCTGCGGGCGTTCCACGCGGTGGTGCCGGAACTGGTCGCCGACTTCCGGCCGCAGGTGCTCGTCACCCAGCACGGGGCCGACACGCACTTCGAGGATCCGCTGGCGCATCTGGCGGTGTCGCTGGACGCGCAGCGGGCGGTGCAGATGGCGTGCCACGAGCTGGCCCACGAGCACGCCGAGGGGCGGTGGGTCGCGCTGGGCGGGGGCGGATACGCGGTGGTGGACGTCGTACCCCGGTCTTGGACGCATCTGGTGGGGATCGCGGCGGGGCGGCCGGTGGAGCCGGAGACGGTGATTCCCGAGAGCTGGCGGCAGACGGTGTACGCGCGGACACGGCAGTTGGGCCCGATGCGGATGACCGACGGGCGGTGGCCGGTGTCCTGGGCGGACTGGGAGGCGGGGTACGACCCGGCGGACCGGCTGGACCAGGCGATCCTGGCGACCCGGCGGGCGGTGTTCCCGCTGCGGGGCCTGCTGCCGTAGCGCCGGTCGCCGGCGACCGGGCCCTTCGATTAGGCCGGCTGTGCGGTGTTCCCGGGTTCTCGGGACGCTCGCGGGGGGCGTGCGTCAGCATCGCTCGGGTGTTGAACATCGCGGCGCTGCGCGCCCATCTGGTGAGGGCCCGTCTCGCCGGGATGGTGACCACGACGCGGGAGGCCGGTCTGCGCAGCTATCGGCTGTTCGCGGCCCGGGACCCCCGGGTGCTGATCGGGATCGACCCCGAAGGGCCTTGGCAGCAGCGCGACTTGATCGAGCTGATGGCGCGCAGGTGCGGTGTTTCGGCCGATCCGCGGCACACCTTCGGCCCCGATGTCATCGACCCGGATCTGACGCTGGCCGCGCTGGACGCCTTCGCGGACCGGCTCGGTGCGGCGGCGCGGCGAGGCGCCCCCGTGCTCCTCGGCACCGGGCACCCGCACCGGCTGCTCGGTTTCTACGCCGCGCTGGCGGACGCCCTGTCGGCGGCGGGATGTACCGTCCTCACCCCCGCGCAGGGTCGCTGTGTCGACATAACGACCCGGTTCGGCCTACGCACGTGCCGCCTCGAGTACGTGCGAGGAGTCGCCCTGGTCCAGCCTCCCGGCGCCGAACGCTCCGGTTGTGAGCCCGGCGCGCACACGCATTCACCGCTCCCGGTTCGACTGGCGCTCGCGGCGGCGGCCGACGCCGGCGGCCCGCTGCCGGAACTGGTGATCGGGGATCACGGCTGGGTCTGCGGTGCAGGTCAGCTGGGGTTCGAGGCCATGGGGCCGGCCGACACGAACGACCCCGCGCTCTTCGTCGGGCAGGCGGAGGGACGCGTGTCCGTCGTCGTTCCACTTGATGACGGCGTACGGCCCGCCTGCTACCGACCGCTGGCCCGCTACGTACTCAATCGCGCGTGTCTGTCACAGTAGGCCGCCGATGGTCCACCTCTTCCCCACTCGCATCACCCGCCCCTAGTCTGGGGAGTGAGCACGCAGCGACGAAGAGTCACCGGAAGGGGAAGCCGGTGGCCGTCGAGTGCGGAAGGTTCAGGTGTGTCATGGCTGCAGCTGGCGAAAGGCCTCTGAACGAGGTTCAGTTCCTTACCGTGGCGGAAGTCGCCTCGGTCATGCGAGTGTCGAAGATGACCGTGTACCGCCTGGTGCACAGCGGTCATCTGCCCGCGATCCGCGTGGGGCGGTCTTTCCGCGTCCCGGAGCAAGCGGTTCACGAGTACCTCCGCGAGAGCTACGTGGGGGTGGAAACCGCCTGACGACGATCAGGAGGGGTCCGTGAAGGACACTACGGAACACTTCCGGATCCCTCCGGACACCTCGATTACGACCTCAGCGCTCAGGCGGGTAGGCTAGCCCCTCGTAGGTCGTGTGGGCCCATGGCGCCCAAACACCGAGTGATGAGAAGTGAGCGAGGGTAGTCGTGGGCTCTGTTATCAAGAAGCGGCGCAAGCGGATGGCCAAGAAGAAGCACCGCAAGCTGCTCAAGCGCACCCGCGTCCAGCGTCGCAACAAGAAGTAGACGCCGGTCGCGCGAGGTACGCGCCAACGCGAAAGCGTGTCTGTGGCCCCCCACCGCATCCGGTGGGGGGTCGCGTGCGTCCCGGGCCGGCCGGCCGCGGGGGTGGCTCGATCCCGTTCGCACGCACGTACCTGCCGTCACGTCGCGCATCGAGAGGTCGCCGCAGCGCAACCTCGACCCGATAGGTTGGCCGCACACGGGGAACCCGGCGGTGATCCGGGCGGGAAGGAAGGCGCTGATCTTGGGACAGGTCGTGCTCGTGACCGGAGTGGCCCGTCAGCTCGCGGGCCGGTTCGTACGGCGCATCCAGCGTGACCCGGAGGTCGACCGGGTGGTCGCCGTGGACGCGGTCCCGCCCGAGCACCATCTGGGCGGCGCCGACTTCGTCCAGACGGACATCCGGCAGCCCACGATCGCGCGGGTGCTCGCCGAGACGTCCGCCGACACGGTGGTGCACATGGACGTGACCGGCACCGCGCTGGGCAGCGGCAGCCGGGCCCTGGTCAAGGAGACCAACGTCATCGGCACCATGCAGTTGCTGGGCGCCTGCCAGAAGTCCCCGTCCGTCAAGCGGCTGGTGGTCAAGTCCAGCACCAACGTCTACGGCTCCGCGCCCCGGGACCCGGCGGTGTTCACCGAGACCACCCCGCCCAAGTCCCTGCCCAGCGGCGGTTTCGCGAAGGACACGGTCGAGGTCGAGGGGTATGTGCGGGGCTTCGCCAGGCGGCGGCCGGACGTCGCCGTGTGCGTGCTCAGGTTCGCCAACATCCTCGGCCCGACGGCGGACACCCCGCTCGCCTCGTACTTCTCGCTGCCGGTGCTGCCGACGGTGTTCGGCTACGACCCGCGGTTGCAGTTCGTCCATGAGGACGACGTGATCGAGGTGCTGCGGATCGCCTCGCACGAGCCGCGTCGCGCCACCCTCAACAGCGGCACGTTCAACATCGCCGGCGACGGCGTGCTGCTGCTCTCGCAGTGCTCCCGGCGGCTGGGACGCCCCACGGTGCCGCTGCTGCTTCCCGCGGTGACGTGGGCGGGCTCGCTGGTGCGTACGCTGGGAATGACGGACTTCTCACCCGAGCAGATCCGCCTGCTGACCCACGGCCGGGTCGTGGCGACGGACCAGATGCGCGAAACACTCGGCTTCGCGCCCAAGTACACGACCGCGGAGACCTTCGCCGAGTTCGCCCGCAGCCGCGGCCCCGGGCTGCTGCCGCCGGAGGCCCTCGCGGGGGCCGTCGACCGGATCGCCGCCCTGTCCCACGCGGGCAGTGGCCACCCGACGCAGAGCGCCTACTGAGGAGCGCAGCACCATGGCGGACGCCAAGGTCATTCCGTTCGACGACGACCGGTCCCGTGGAAGCGCCGGACAGCGGCCGTCGCGGCGCCGGAGCACGGGGAGCCGCCGCACCGGCGCCGAGACGGCGGCGGTCGGCGAGGTGCAGCCCCTGCCCGGCAGGGGGGCCGCGCAGGATGATGTCCCTGTGACCAGTGAGGAAGAGCCGCCGCAGCCGCCGAGCCGGCCGCCGCAGGACGGCGGTCTGGAGCGGCGCATCGCGAGCGGTCTGGCGTTCCTGCGCCGCCGCCTCACCGGGGACTACGACGTCGACGACTTCGGCTACGACGCCGAACTCACCGACCAGTTTCTGATGTCCCTGCTGCGGCCGCTGTACGAGAAGTACTTCCGGGTCGATGTGAAGGGCATCGAGAACATCCCCGCCGAGGGCGGCGCCCTGATCGTCGCCAACCACTCCGGCACGCTGCCGCTGGACGGGCTGATGATGCAGGTCGCCGTCCACGACCGGCATCCCGCGGACCGGCATCTGCGGCTGCTCGCGGCCGACCTGGTGTTCGTGCTGCCGGTGGTCAACGAACTCGCCCGCAAGCTCGGCCACACCCTCGCCTGCACCGAGGACGCCGAGCGGCTGCTCGGGCAGGGCGAACTGGTCGGCGTGATGCCGGAGGGCTTCAAGGGCATCGGCAAGCCGTTCAGCGAGCGATACAAGCTGCAACGGTTCGGGCGTGGCGGTTTCGTGTCGACCGCGCTGCGCCAGGGCGTGCCGATCATCCCGTGCTCGATCGTCGGGGCCGAGGAGATCTATCCGATGATCGGCAACGCCAAGACTCTCGCGCGGCTGCTGGGCATCCCGTACTTCCCGCTGACGCCCACCTTCCCGTGGCTGGGTCCGCTGGGCGCGATCCCGCTGCCGACGAAGTGGACGATCCAGTTCGGCGAGCCCATTCCGACGGACGGGTATCCGCCGGAGGCGGCCGAGGACCCGATGCTGATGTTCAACCTGACCGACCAGGTCCGCGAACAGATCCAGCACACCCTCTACAAGCTGCTGGTGCAGCGCAGGTCGGTGTTCTTCTGACGGTGCCATGAAGGCGGGGGCACCCCTGGTGAGGGGTGCCCCCGCCTTCATGGGGCTGTGCTCGGCACCGCCTACTTCGTGTCCTCCGCGTTGATGCCGAGGCCGGGCAGCAGGCCCGGGAGGAGCGGCGGGATCGTCACGTCGGGGCCGCTGGGAGGCGACTTGGACGCGGACGGCGAGGCGCTGCCGCTGCTGGGCTTCGGCGGGTCGAGCAGGCCGCCGGTGGAGCCGCCGAGCAGTCCCTCGCCCTCGCTGCCGGAGCCGGCCGAGGCGCTGGGGCTGTCGCTGCCGGTGTGGGGGCTGCCGGAGGAGGTGTCGCCGCCGGTGCTGGGCAGGGCCGAGTGCGCGGCGCCGGGCGAACCGGCGGTCGGCGTCGGCCGGGGGCCGTGCTGCTTGCCGTCGCCGCCCGGGGCGGGGTGCTGGGGGAGCATCGACTGGAGCGGGGCGACCTCGTCGTCTATGGCGTCGAACACCGACGACACCTGCTGACTGACGTCGCCGAGCTGCACGGGGAGGCGGTCGCGGAGTGCGCCCCAGGCCTCGCGGTGGGACCGCGAGAAGGTGGAGAGGGCCTGGATGGGACGCAGGGAGTCGGGGTCGCGCTCGTACGCCTCGTGCAGCAGGCGGTGGCCCTCGGTCGCGTCGTGCTGCATCCCGGACAGGGTGCGGCGGATCTCGCCGAGCGACTCGTGGTCGAGCCCTCCGCCGCGGCCGCGCTCCATCAGCCTGCGGGCCTCGCTCAACCGGGTCGAGGCGAGGTCGAGGTAGGCCTGGCCCTGCTCGTCGGCGCCGTCGGTCAGGTAGGTGAGCTTGAAGTCCTCGATGCCGCGCTTGAGGCCGTACAGCGAGTCACCGGGGAGGGCGCTGGAACTCGCGGCGGACACTCCGCCGAAGGCTCCCGCGGCCACACCCACGCTGAGTCCGCCGGCGGCCAGCGACTTGCTCAGCCGCGTGCGCGGCCGCAGTTTCCCCAGGCCGCTCGCCCGGTGTGCGCCGCGCGCCCGCCTGCCCGTCTCCCGCCGCCGCCCTTCCAAGGAAGTCGCTTCGCTCCCCCTCTTCTGGGCGGGCACCGGTGGGTCACTCGCCTCGCCCGCCGCGGTGCTCTCCTGGAGCATGGCCTCCATCGCGGCCACCAGGCGGGCCCGCTGGACGACCTTGACCTCGGGGTCCAGCTCCGGCCGCGGCAGCGCGTCCAGACCGGTGGCGAGGGCCAGCATGCGGCCCTGCTCGGTCTGTTCCGCGGCAGCCGGGGCCCGTGCCGGTCCTTCGGCCTGTTCGGCCGCCGTGCCCCGGTCGGACAGTTCTTCCAGGGCCTGGGCGAAGGCGTTCGCCCGCCGGTGCGCCGATACGTTCGCGATCACTGGCGGCACCTCCTCTCGTCATGACGGTCGACTCCCCGGGGGTCCTGAGGGTGCACGTCCACAGCCGCTTCTTCCGATCGGTCGACCAGGATTGGCCAAGGCGTGACCACAGGGAGCCTCTATCCCGCACAACGAGCGGCGCGGCACTTGGGTTACGGACCCGGGCGGATCGGATCGAGAAGTCAACGAGCCTCGACGGAGCGTGAGTTGAGGATCGCGGAGCGTGTGCGCGGCTCAGCGTGCGTCGTCGGGGAGAAGCCGGGCCAGGGTGCGCACGGCCCGGTACTGAAGGGTCTTGATGGCACCCTCGTTCTTGCCCATCACCCGGGCGGTCTCCGCGACGGACAGGCCCTGGAGGAAGCGGAGCGTGACGCATTCCTGCTGCTGCGGGTTGAGTCGTCGTACGGCGTCCAGGAGAGCGGCGTTGGACAGGGACTCGAGGACGGAGTCCTCGGGGGAGCGCTCGACCTCGTTGGCGTCGAGCATCTCGCCGGTGGTGACCTCGAGCCGGAACCGGCTGGACTTGAAGTGGTCGGCGACGAGGTTGCGGGCGATGGTGACCAGCCAGGCGCCGAAGTCGCGGCCCTGCCAGGTGAAGGTGCCGATGCGGCGCAGGGCGCGCAGAAAGGTCTCGCTGGTGAGGTCCTCGGCCGTCGCCTTGCCGCCGACGCGGTAGTAGATGTACCGGTACACGGTGTCGCTGTACTGGTCGTAGAGCCGTCCGAAGGCGTCGGCCTCGCCGGCCTGGGCGCGTTCGACGAGCTCCATCATCCGGGCGCTGTCGCTGTCCGCGGCGGGACGCCGGACGGTGGCCGCCGCGGCCGAGCGTCCTCGCCTGCCGGCCGCCCGTCCGTCGCCGGTTCGTCGCCCCTCGACCACGGCGCTGCGAGTCGGCACCTGCTCCATGCCGTCGGCCAGCGCGTAGGCCGGACCTACCGGCGCGGCGGTGGCGAATACGGGGCCGGCGTACGCGGTGGGGACGAGGCCGCGCAGCAGGTCCAGGACCGTTGCGCGGAGCGTAGCCAGGCCCGAGGCGTCAACCCCGACGTGTGGGTACACGGGACTCCCAGAGGCAGAGCTTCCATCACGTGCAGTGCGGAACCGTTCACCCGTCGTAGCGACGATGGGGTAACTGGTTTGCGTCTGAGGAGAATAACGCTTCGTACAGGCACTGCTACACCGAGTTGCTCAAATCATCGATTCCGTCGCTTCCGTAACCGATTGGCAGGCGTTCGGACGTCGGAGAGTGACCGTTTGCTGACCGATCTGTTCCGTCTTCGGTGTGTGTCTGGGGCGCATCCTGGCGATGCACCGCCAAGTCGAATGGCCAGAACGGCATGGGCGTACGATCGGTCAATTGCCCGCGGTTCCGGGTGCGCCGCACGAACGCGACCGGCGAAGGCCCGTACCGCCACGGGGCGGCACGGGCTGCGGGCGGTACGGACGGTGGCCGGCCGCGGCGCGGATCGTGGGCGGCCGGCGATGAGTGGGGGAGCGGTGGCGGTGCGGTACTACGGCGTCAGCGACGGCGGCGGTGCAGGGCGATGGCCGCGGCGGTGCCGCCGGCGACGGCGCCGACGCCGGCCGCCGCGGGGATGCCGACCTTGGCCGCCTTGCGGCCGGTGCGGTAGTCGCGCAGGCGCCAGTCCATCTCCCGGGCGTGGCGGCGGAGCTTGGCGTCGGGGTTGATGGCGTAGGGGTGGCCGACCAGGGACAGCATGGGGATGTCGTTGTGGGAGTCGCTGTAGGCGGCGCAGCGGGTCAGGTCCAGGGCCTCCGCCGCGGCCAGGGCGCGTACCGCCTCGGCCTTCGCCGGGCCGTGCAGCGGTTCGCCGACCAGCCGGCCGGTGTAGACGCCGTCGACGGACTCCGCCACCGTGCCCAGCGCGCCGGTCAGGCCCAGGCGGCGGGCGATGACCTGGGCGATCTCCACCGGCGCGGCTGTGACCAACCACACCTTCTGGCCGGCGTCCAGGTGGGCCTCGGCGAGCGCGCGCGTGCCCGGCCAGATCCGCTCGGCCATGTACTCGTCGTAGATCTCCTCGCCGATCGACTTCAGCTCGGCGACCCGGTGGCCCTTCACGATCGACAGCGCCGAGTCGCGGGCGTCCTGCATGTGCTCGGGGTCCTCGACCCCGGCCAGCCGGAACCACGCCTGCTGCCAGGCGAACTTGGCGAGGTCGCGCGTGTCGAAGAACTTCCGCTTGTACAGGCCCCGGCCGAAGTGGAACAGCGCGGCGCCCTGCATGACGGTGTTGTCCAGGTCGAAGAAGGCGGCGGCCCTTTCGTCCCCGTGCACCGGGAACTCCGACGCCTCCCGCGGGGCCGGCGGGACGCCCGCTTCCTGCGAGGAATTGCGCGCTGCCTCCGCAGAGGCCTCGCCTGCCAACACGCTTCGCGCCGTGGCGGAGCGCCTACGGGAAGTGAGCCATCCGAGAGCGGCCATGGCGTGAGCATAGCCAGTTGGCCGGGTGGTTCCGGAGTCGAGAGGCTTCGCGGCCCGTGAACTCTTCGCGACGGCGTCGTTGCGGCGGTCCGCGCCGGCGGGGTTACGCGACCCCGTGCCGGAGCGACAATGGCCGACATGAGTCCCATCTTCCGCCGCAAGTCCCCCGGGCCCCAGGGGCGGCTCGTCACCCTCGTCCGCAAGCCGGGCTGCCACCTGTGCGACGACGCGCAGGCCGTCGTGGAGAAGGTCTGCGCCGACCTGGGCGTCACCTGGGAACAGAAGGACATCACCCAGGATCCGGAGTTGTACGACCAGTACTGGGAGCAGATTCCGGTTGTACTCGTCGACGGTGAACAGCACACCTTCTGGCGGGTGAACGAGGGGCGGCTGCGCAAGGAGCTCGCGGGCTGATCGAGACTGACCGACGAGTCCAAACTGGCCGGAAGTCGCCTAGGATCGATGGCGTCTTGGTCTCGGGGGTGGGGATCGTAGAGGAGAGTGTGCGGTTTTGCCCCCAACAAGAAAGGCGCAGCGGTGCGGATGCGCCGGTTCCAAACATCCGCGCCGGGGGTGCGTGACCCCGGTCACGTTGGCCGGGCAAATCGGACACCATCTTTGTGCACACGTTCACAAAGACATAGCCTGCTGTCGACGGGGCGGTCTGGGGACATATGACCGCCCGCAGCCCCGCTCTACCCGCAGGAGCACCGTGGCAACTGGCCGAACTCACCGACCGGCGACCCGTAGCCGAGGGATTCCCGAGGCCACCGTCGCCAGGCTTCCGCTGTACCTCCGAGCCCTGACCGCACTGTCGGAGCGCTCGGTGCCCACGGTCTCCTCCGAGGAGCTCGCGGCCGCGGCGGGGGTCAATTCCGCCAAGCTGCGCAAGGACTTCTCCTACCTCGGCTCCTACGGGACCCGCGGGGTCGGCTACGACGTCGAGTATCTCGTGTACCAGATCTCCCGCGAACTGGGGCTCACCCAGGACTGGCCGGTTGTGATCGTCGGTATCGGAAACCTCGGCGCCGCCCTCGCCAACTACGGTGGCTTCGCCTCCCGCGGCTTCCGCGTCGCCGCGCTCATCGACGCCGACCCCGCGATGGCCGGTCGGCCCGTCGCCGGCATCCCGGTCCAGCACGCCGACGAGCTGGAGAAGATCATCCGGGACAACGGCGTCTCGATCGGCGTGATCTCGACCCCCGCGGGCGCCGCCCAGCAGGTCTGCGACCGGCTGGTGGCCGCCGGTGTCACCTCCATCCTGAACTTCGCGCCGACCGTGCTGTCCGTCCCGGACGGCGTCGACGTGCGCAAGGTCGACCTCTCCATCGAGCTTCAGATCCTCGCCTTCCACGAGCAGCGCAAGGCCGGTGAGGAGGCCGTCGCCGACCGCACCCTCCCGCCCGCCGCCGCGGTCCGCGACGAGTCCACCGACCAGGGCCCGGACGGGGATGTCCCCGCCGTGATGCCGGCATGAGTCTCCTCGTCGTCGGACTGAGCCACCGCAGCGCCCCGGTCAGCCTCCTGGAGCGCGCCTCGCTGAGCGCGGACGGCCAGGACAAGCTGCTCCAGGACACGGTCGCCGCCGAGCCGGCCACCGAGGCCGCCGTGCTCGCCACCTGCAACCGCATCGAGCTGTACGCCGACGTGGACAAGTTCCACGCCGGTGTCGCCGAGCTGTCCACGCTGCTCGCCCAGCACAGCGGGGTCGGTCTCGAGGAGCTCACCCCGTACCTCTACGTGCACTACGAGGACCGGGCCGTCCACCACCTGTTCTCGGTGGCCTGCGGCCTGGACTCGATGGTCGTCGGCGAGGGGCAGATCCTCGGCCAGATCAAGAACTCGCTGGCCCGCGCCCAGGACCTGCACACCGCCGGGCGTCTGCTGAACGACCTGTTCCAGCAGGCCCTGCGGGTCGGCAAGCGCGCCCACTCCGAGACCGGCATCGACCGCGCCGGGCAGTCCCTGGTCACCTTCGGCCTGGAGCAGCTGTCCGCGGGCGCGGACGTGCAGGCCTGGGCGCGCGGCAAGAAGGCCCTGGTCATCGGCGCCGGTTCGATGTCGTCGCTGGCCGCCGCCACGCTCGCCCGGGTCGGCGTCCGCGAGATAGTGATCGCCAACCGTACGCAGGACCGGGCCGAGCGCCTCGTCCAGATCCTCACCGAGGGCGACGACACGGACGTGCTGGCCCGCGCGGTACCGATGAACGCGGTGCCGCTCGAGCTGACACGTGCAGATGTCGCCGTCTCCTGCACCGGCGCGACGGGACTCGTCCTGACCGCCGAGACGGTCACCTCCGCGGTCGAGGGCCGTACCGGGGCGCCCGTCATCGTGGCGCAGGCCGCCGCCGGGGAAGAGCACGGCAGCGGTCGTACGTCGGTGCGGACGGACGCCCGCGAGACCCCTCTGCCGCGCGTGGGCGCCGCCGCCATCGACGAGAACTGCCCGCTGGACCTCGCCGCCGAGCCCGGCTTCTCCCTGATGGGCGAGTCCGCCGTGGCCGGCCTGGACGCGGCCACCCTGGAGCAGCACGGCACCTGGGTCGATGGGGGTACCGCCCTGCTCGACCGCCGCGAGTCCGCCCGTGCCGAGGCCGACCCGGAGACCGACGCCGAGCTGATCACCGCGCTCGCCGCGACGGTGGCCACCGCCGGCCGGATCCCCGAGCACCGCAGGCCCGAGCCGGTCGCCGCCGCTCCGCGTCCCGAGCCGGCCCTGTTCGTACTGGACCTCGCCATGCCGCGCGACGTCGACGCGGCCGTGCACCGGCTCGCCGGGGTGCGCCTGGTGGACATCGAGTCGCTCGCCGAGGCCTCCGCCGACGCTCCGATGGCCGCCGACGTCGACCAGGTCCGCCGTATCGTCTCCGACGAGGTCGCGGCCTTCGGGGCGGCCCTGCGGGCGGCGCACATCACGCCCACCGTCGTCGCGCTGCGCACCATGGCCGCCGACGTCGTGAGCAGCGAGATCGCCCGCCTGGAGGGGCGGCTGCCCAGCCTCGACGACAGGCACCGGGCGGAGATCACCCAGACCGTCCGGCGTGTCGTGGACAAGCTGCTGCACGCGCCGACGGTCAGGGTCAAGCAGCTCGCGGCCGAGCCCGGCGGCGCCGGATACGCGGACGCGCTGCGCACCCTGTTCGACCTGGACTCCGAGACGGTCGCCTCCGTCTCCCGGGCCGACAGCGATTCCGACGACTCCGAGAAGCACGACGACTCCGAGAAGCACAGCAAGAACCGAGGGCCAGCATGACTGAGAAGGCACTGAGGCTCGGGACCAGGCGCAGCAAGCTCGCCATGGCCCAGTCCGGGTTGGTGGCGGACGCCGTGAGCCAGGTGACCGGACGGCCTGTCGAGCTCGTCCCGGTCACCACCTACGGCGACATCTCCCGTGAGCACCTCGCACAGATCGGCGGCACGGGTGTGTTCGTGGCCGCGCTGCGCGAGGCGTTGCAGCGGGGCGAGGTGGACTTCGCGGTTCATTCGCTCAAGGACCTGCCCACCACGCAGCCCGAGGACCTGGTCCTGGCCGCCGTACCCGAGCGCGAGGACCCGCGCGACGTGCTCGTCGCCCGGGACGCGCTGAAGTTCACCGACCTGCCCCGCGGGGCGCGCATCGGTACGGGCTCGCCGCGCCGCATGGCCCAGCTGAACGCGTACGCCCGCGCCCACGGCCTGGACATCGAGACGGTCCCGATCCGGGGCAACGTCGACACCCGCATCGGCTTCGTCAAGAACGGCGAGCTCGACGCGGTGGTGCTCGCCGCCGCCGGGCTGAACCGGGTCGGCCGGAGTGACGAGGTGACCGACTTCCTGTCGGTCGACACGATTCTGCCCGCCCCCGGCCAGGGGGCCCTGGCGGTCGAGTGCAGGGCGGGGCACACCGCCCAAGACGCTGCCCTCGCCGCCGAGCTCGCCGAGCTCGACGACCCGCACACGCGGGCCGCCGTGACCGCCGAGCGGTCACTGCTCGCCGCCCTGGAGGCCGGTTGCAGCGCCCCGGTGGGCGCGCTGGCCGACCTGTTGAGCGACGGGCAGATTGTCAAGGAAATGCGCCTGCGTGGCGTCGTCGGCAGGCCCGACGGCTCCGCACTGGTGCAGCTGTCCACCACCGGTCCCGTGCCCCAGACGCACGACCAGGCGATGGCACTCGGTCGCGAACTCGCCACCGAGATGCTCGCCCAGGGCGCGGCCGGTCTGATGGGGGAGCGAGCACAGTGAGCCCCACCACCCTTCCCGCCTGTCCTGAACACGGGCACGTCACCTTCCTCGGTGCCGGACCCGGAGATCCGGGACTGCTCACACTGCGCGCCGTGGAGGCGCTGGCCAACGCGGACGTCCTCGTCGCCGAGCACGAGGTGCTCGACGTCGTGCGCACGCACGCCAGGCAGGGCGTCGCCGTCGTGCACACGGACCCGGGTCCTTCGGCGGACTCGCATCCGGGCACGGGCACGCCCCAGCTCACGGTGGTTGACGGCACGTCAACAACCGCTGGGATCCCCGCGGTGCGGGATGCCGCACATCTTGTCATGGAGGCCGCGCGGGGCGGCAGGCGGGTCGTCCGTGCGGTGTCCGGGGACCCGGGACTCGACACGTACGCCGCGGAGGAGATGCTCGCCTGCGCCGCCGCGGGCGTTCCCTTCGAGGTCGTCCCCGGCATCGCGGCCGCCGTCGGCGTGCCCGCGTACGCCGGGGTGCCGCTGCGCGACGCCCAGGGCACCGACGTACGGTTCGTCGACGCGCGTACGGCCTCCGACCGCTGCTGGACCGAGGTCGGCGCCTCGGACGGCACGGTCGTCGTGTCGACCACGCTCGACTCGGTCGCCGCGGCGGCCGGTGAACTGGTCTCGGCGGGGCGCAAGCCCGACACCCCGTTGACGGTGACGGTCGCCGGTACGACCACCCGCCAGCGCACGTGGACGGCGACGCTCGGCACGATCGCGCAGACCCTGAAGCAGGCCAAGGTCCTGCCGTCCCCGGACGGCGGGCGCCCGGTGATAGCCGTGGTCGGCGAGCGCAGCGCGACCGCCCAGCGCGACCAGCTGTCGTGGTTCGAGTCCAAGCCGCTGTTCGGGTGGAAGGTCCTCGTGCCGCGCACCAAGGAGCAGGCGGCCTCGCTCTCCGACCAGCTGCGGTCCTACGGGGCCGTGCCGCACGAGGTCCCGACGATCGCCGTCGAGCCGCCGCGCACGCCCCAGCAGATGGAGCGCGCGGTGAAGGGCCTGGTGACCGGCCGCTACGAGTGGATCGCGTTCACCTCGGTCAACGCGGTGAAGGCGGTGCGGGAGAAGTTCGAGGAGTACGGCCTTGACGCCCGTGCCTTCGCCGGCATCAAGGTGGCGGCGGTCGGCGACCAGACCGCGAAGGCGCTGATCGCCTTCGGCGTGAAGCCGGACCTGGTGCCGAGCGGTGAGCAGTCGGCCGCGGGCCTGCTGGAGGACTGGCCGCCGTACGACCCGGTCTTCGACCCGATCGACCGTGTCTTCCTGCCCCGCGCGGACATCGCCACGGAGACCCTCGTGGCGGGTCTGATCGAACTGGGCTGGGAGGTCGACGACGTCACGGCCTACCGCACGGTCCGCGCCTCTCCGCCCCCGGCGGAGACCCGCGAGGCCATCAAGGGCGGCGGCTTCGACGCGGTGATGTTCACGTCGTCGTCGACGGTGCGGAACCTGGTCGGCATCGCGGGCAAGCCGCACAACGTGACGGTGATCGCCTGCATCGGCCCGGCCACGGCGAAGACCGCCGAGGAGCACGGCCTGCGGGTGGACGTGATGGCCCCCGAGCCGTCCGTCCACAAGCTGGCCGAGGCCCTGGCCGACTTCGGCGCGAGGCGCCGCCTGGCGGCCCTGGACGCGGGCGACCCGGTGACCCGCCCGAGCGAACGGCGGCCGGGGTCGCGCAGGCGTCGTACGTCGACGTGAGCGCGTGACCCTGTGAGGGCATGAGCTGGTGGCGGAACGTGCCGTGCGGGCGCGTTCCGCCATCGCGCGTTTTTACCTACGGTGGGCGGCCGGGGCCGCCCTCACGGTCCGGGATCCACGGTGTTCACCGAGGTTTTCGCACGGGCCAGCTCGCGCAGGACGCGGGCCAGGTCGGCGGGTTCGGCCGCGAGGCGGACCGGTGTGCCGGCGTCGTCGAGTTCGGCGACGTCCCAGCGTCCGTCCACGGGGTCGGAGCCCCGGGCGCGTCGTACGCTCTTGAGGGTGAGCCGCTCCACCGGTATCGGTTTCGCCGCGAACCGGCCCGGGCCGGGCGCCACCGCGAGGGGGCCGCCGCCCAGGACAATGTGGGTGCCGAAGCCATGCGGGTTGTAGTCGGTGTCCTCCAGGAAGCGGGCGGCCAGGAATTCCTCCTCGTCCTCTTCGGCGGTGGACTTCCCGGTCGTTCCGGCCGCTGCTCCCGGCGCACAGGTGGCGTGCCAGGCCCCGGCGAACAGCCCCAGCGTGACCAGCGAGCCCACGGCCATCCACGTGATCGCCACGGGCGAGGAGAACAGGGTCGTGGGGTGGAGGTAGCAGAGGGGCAGGAGCCACAGGGCGGTGGCGGCGAGCGCGCCCGCGAACGGGAGGGCCGGCGGGAGGTCCTTGTCGTCGCGCAGTCGGCGCCCGAGCAGGCTCAGCAGTGAGTGGGCCGCGGGGTAGCCCGCGGCGAGGAGGAACGCGGCCGCGAAGACGGCCATGCCCCCGGCCGTGGGGATGTCCTGGCGCCACACGTGGTTCTTTCCCGAGACCTTCATCAACTGGTCGTGCCAGAAGGTCAGTTCGACACTGCCGCCGCCCTCGAATTCCAGGGCGGCGTCGCGCGGGACCGCGAGCCGCTCCAGTGGCCGGCCGTCGGTGAAGTACAGCCAGCTGGGCCGCTTGGGACGATTGACCTCGGTCCGCGAGATCACGGCCGGTGTCGTGGTCAGGCACTCGCGGCGCTCCGCGGCGGGTGTCCCGGCGGTGCACGCGGTGGCCGACTTCCACGCCTGTTCGTACGACGCGGTCTCGGACACGGACCCCGCGGCCATGGCCGCGAACGCGAGCAGCACAGGGCACAGGACCAGCAACTCCACCCAGCCGCGCCGGGGGGTGCGGTACGACACGGCGGGGACCTTGCTCGACTCCGTGGCTTCGTAGCGGCGGTGCAGCGCGCGGAGCGCTTCCACCTCGGCGTCGAAGTCCGGGTCGTCGGACGACCGGCTCCGCGGCAGGGGCAGGAGTCGCTCACGTCCGTAGTGCGGGATCAGGCTGACGCGACGGGGCTTGTGGGCCCAGGGAGTTCGCGCGGACTTTTGGTGCACGCGCAGTTCGGCGATGTCGCCCCACGGCACGCTCCGGCGGCGCAGCAGCGTCCGCACGTGCAGACCGCGGGCGTCGGCGCTCACCCGGACGAAGGGCCACAGGGCGCGTCTCCAGCGGGGACGGCAGGTCATGTTCCGCACATCGGCCATGCAGGGCATCCTGTCATCGGCCGAGCCGCACGCGCTGGTGCGGTGGTCCGGGCCCCTGTCGGAGGCCCGGACCCTTTCACCTGACCTGAGTTGTCACGCCACGGTCCGGATGAGCTTCTTGTTGACGAACTCCTCGATTCCGGGGCGGCCGAGTTCGCGGCCGAAGCCGGAGCGCTTGATGCCGCCGAAGGGCAGTTCCGCGCCCTCGGCGCCGACGCCGTTGACGAAGACCATGCCGGCCTCGATGCGGTCGGCGACGCGCTCGGCCTGCGCGGGGTCGGTGGTGAAGACGTAGGACCCGAGGCCGTAGGGGGTGTCGTTGGCGATGCGCAGGGCGTCGTCCTCGTCGGCCGCCGGGAAGACCATCGCGACCGGTCCGAAGAGTTCCTGGCGGGCGGCGGTGTGTTCGGTGGTGAGCCCCGTGAGGACTCCGGCCGGGAAGTAGGCCCCGTGCCGTTCGCCCTCGCTGTGGAGCGTGGCGCCCTGGGCGACCGCCTCGTCGACCTGCCGGGCGAGGTTCTCGGCGGCGGCGACCGACGACAGCGGGGCGCCGGTCTCGCCGGCGAGCAGCCGGGCGGTGAACTTCTCGACGAACGCGTCGTAGAGGTCCTCGACGACGACGAACCGCTTGGCGGCGTTGCAGGCCTGGCCGGTGTTGTCGAGCCGGGCGGCGACGGCGGCCTCGACGACCGCGTCGAGGTCGTCGGTGGACAGCACGATGAACGGGTCGGAGCCGCCGAGTTCGAGGACGACGCGCTTCAGGTTCCGTCCGGCGATCTCGGCGACGGCGGCACCGGCGCGCTCCGAGCCGGTGAGCGAGACGCCCTGGACCCGCGGGTCGGCGATCACCTCGGCGATCTGCTCGTTGGTGGCGTACACGTTGACGTACGCGCCGGCCGGGAAGCCGGCCTCGGCGAACAGCTTCTCCAGCAGAGCCGCGGTGGCCGGGCACTGGGGGGCGTGCTTGAGGACGATGGTGTTGCCGAGCGCGAGGTTCGGGGCGGCGAACCGGGCCACCTGGTAGGCCGGGAAGTTCCACGGCATGATGCCGAGCAGGACGCCCACCGGGCTGCGCCGGACGACGGCGCTGCCGGGGCCGGAGGTGACGTCGAGCGGCTCGTCGGCGAGGAACGCCTCGGCGTGGTCGGCGTAGTAGTGGTAGATGTCGGCGCAGAAGCCGACCTCGCCCTCGGCCTCCGCGAGCGGCTTGCCCATCTCGCGCACGATGCTCGCGGCCAGTTCGGCCTGGTGCTCCGTGTGCAGGTCGCCGAGCCGGCGCAGCAGCGCGGAGCGCTCGGCCACGGAGCTGGTACGGCCCCAGGAGGTGGCCGCGTGGGCGGCGGCGACGGCGTCCGCGATCTCTGCGTCGGTGGCGGTCGGGTAGGTCTCGGCGACTTCGCCGGTGGTGGGGTCGGTGACGGCGTACATCAGGTCTCCGGAAAGTGGTCGGGTGCGGGGCGGCTGTCGGTCACGGGACGGCTCACGGGGTCAGGATCGTCCTGACCCCGGTGTTCGACCTGAGATCGTCGAACGCCTCCGCCGTCTCCCGCAGCGGCCGGGTCCTGCCGATCAGGTCGTCCAGCGGCAGCCGGCCCGCCAGGTAGAGGCGGGCCAGTTTGGGGATGTCGATCTCCCCGACGCTGGAGCCGTAGTTGCAGCCGAGGATACGTTTTCCCTGGTCGGCGAGGTCGAACAGGTCGAACGAACCGGTCGCGCCGGTCGGTGCCATCCCGACCAGGACGGCCGCGCCGCCCGAGGTGAGCATGGCCGGGAGGGTCTCGACGACCTTGGGGCTCCCGATCGCCTCGAAGGCGTAGTCCACTCCGCCGAGCTCCTCCTGGCACCAGGCCGCGACGTCGGTCCCGGCGCCGTCGAGTGTGTGGGTGGCGCCGAACCGCTCGGCCACGGCGAGCCGTTCGGGGGAGAGGTCGACGGCGACGACGGGGTCGGCGCCCACCAGGCGAAGACCCATCACCACGCTGAGTCCCACGCCGCCCGTACCGACGACGACCGCGGACTCGCCGGGACGGACCCGGGCGGTGTTCATGACCGCGCCGATGCCGGTCGTGATGGAGCAGCCGAGGAGGGCGCCGATGCCGAACGGCAGTTCCTCGGGGACCTTCACCGCCGCCGACTCGGGTACGACCAGCCGGTCCGTGAACGCCCCCAGGCCCAGGTAGGGCCACACCGGGTCGCCCTCGGTGTCCGTGAACGGGGTGGTCCCGTCGGGCAGCGTGTTGGCGACGGCCCTGGTGCCGGTGCACAGCCACGCCATTCCGGCCACGCACTTGCGGCAGCGCCGGCACGGTGCGAACCAGGACAGCACGACGTGGTCGCCGGGGCGCACGGAGGTGACGCCGGCCCCGACCGCCGTGACCACTCCGGCCGCCTCGTGTCCGAGCACGAGCGGTCGGTCGGTCGGCCAGTCACCGGTCACGATGTGCAGGTCCGAGTGGCACACGCCGGCCGCGCGCACGTCGATCTCGACCTCGCCCGGCCCGGCGGATCTGAGGGAGACGTCCTGCGACCGCAGTCCGGAGACCGGGTCGAAGACGACGGCCGGGGAGAATTTCGAGGACATCAGGACACCTTCACCTTTTCGGGGGCCGGGTTCTGGGGGAGCTGGGTGTGGGGCTTGGCGACGGCGACGTAGACGAGACCGATGGCGAAGAGCACGGAGAAGACCAGGACCACGGCCCAGACCTGGATCCAGCTGCCGCCGGCCGGGGCGAGTTCGGCGCGGGGCCAGGCGATGTTGACCGCCTCGAAGAGCAGCCACAGCACGGCGAGCACGTTGACCACCAGACCGGTCCGTCCCAGCCGCAGTTCCCCGGCGGAGGGGTTCCACCGGCCGCTCAACCGGGCGGCGAGCGCCACGACCGCGACGGCCAGGAAGATGAAGTAGAAGCCGCCGGAGCCGAACGCGATCAGGGTCGCCGCGGCATTGCCGTTCAGTCCGAGCAGCAGCCCGAGACCGGCCAGCACGGCCGTCGCGATGAGCGAGACGTACGGGATCTGCCGCGGGCCGACGGTGGCGAGCGTCGAGGAGAAGGGCAGCTGCCGGTCGCGGGCGAACGAGAAGACGGCTCGCCCGATGTACGTCTGGATCGAGATGGCGCACGCGAAGAACGCGATCAGAACGACGACGACGAACGGCTTCTCGCTCCATCCGCCCAGCCCGTCCGTCACGGCGGCAAGGACCGGATCCGCCGTCCTGCCGGACACGGCGTCCTCGGGCCGGCGCAGCGAGAGCGTCACCGCGAGCCCGGTCAGCAGGACCGTGAAGGCGACGAACACATAGGCGCGCAGCAGCGCCCGCGGCACGCTGCGCCGCGGCTGCTCGGTCTCCTCGGCGACCTGCGTGGTCGCGTCGAAGCCGAGGAACGCCCAGCCGGCCACCGCGAGACAGGTCAGGAAACCGGCCAGGACGGATCCCTTGGAGGCGGCCTCGGCTCCCAGCGTCTCGAACAGGATCCCGAAGCCGTTGTGACGCACGAAGAGCAGCAGGATCACGCTGATGGCGATGGAGGCGACGCCTTCGGCGAGGATGCCCGCGTTGAGGAAGTGCTTCACCGGGTTGACGCCGAGCAGGTTGATCGCGAGCGCCACGGCGATGAAGACCACGCCGAGGAGCACGTGGGTCGTCGCCGACGGTGTCCCGTCGCCGAAGAGCATGTGCAGCCAGCTCGCCCCCAGGTAGGCCACCGTGGCCAGTGACGCGACGGCCGAGGCGAGATAGATCCAGCCCACCAGCCAGCCCAGTCGGGGTCCGCCCAGCCGGCGCACCCACTGGTAGACCCCGCCCGTCATGGGGAACTGGGAGGACAGTTCGGCGTAGACGACGGCGGTCAGCAGCTGTCCGAGGAAGGCCGCGACGACCGCCCAGATCCACGCGGGGCCCGCGAAGACGAACCCGAGCTGGACGACGGCGTAGACGCCGACCACGGGGGAGATGGTCGCGAACCCGATCGCGAACACGGCCCACGGGGACAGGGTGCGTTTCAGCTCCTGCTGATAGCCGTACTCGGCGAGGTCACCGGCGTCGGTGTGAGTGTCGTTCACATGCGTCTCCTGACGGTGGTGCGTGCCGGAGGTGCCGGCTCGGCCGGGACGGGGCCGGGCCCTGTCGCCGGGGTGAGATCCCCTTGATCAGCGGCTTCCTGACGTCCACAGTTATTGGTCGCGTGGCCAATTTCCTAATTGGTCGCATACTCAATAACATTCCGGGCATGACGTCAAGGGGTCCGGGCAAGCGAGTCCGCAAGGCGCCGGCCGAGCGCCGCAACGAGATCGTCACCAGCGCCGCGCGGATCGGACTCACCGAAGGGCTGGAGTGCGTCACCCTGCGGCGGGTCGCCGACGAGCTCGGCGTCCAGTCCGGACTGGTCGGCCACTACTTCCCGGCGGCCGACAAACTCGTGGCCGAGGCCTTCACCAGCGCCACGATGGCCGAACTCGACAGCCTGCTCCCGGAGGGGCCTTCGGAGGGATCACCGGATGGACCGGCCGACATCGGCGACGGCACCCCGCTGCGCACACTCCGGCGCTTCTTCACCCTGATCTCCAGCGCCGACTTCGACAACGTCAGCAGGCTCTGGCTCAACGCGCGGCATCTGTCGCGCTACCGCCCCGTACTCCGCGAGCACGTCGTGGACCAGGAACTGCTCTGGTGCCGGCGCATAGAGCGGCTCATCACCGCCGGAGCGGAGGCCGGGGACTTCCGCTGCGACGACCCCTGGGCGGCGGCCGTGCGCATTCTCGTCGTGATCGACGGAACCAGCGCCTACATCAACACCAGCGCAGACCGCCGCGCGGCGCCGATCGCCGACATGGTCCGCACCTTCGCCGAGGCCGAACTCGGACTGGCGGCCGGTGCCCTGAAAAAGTCCTGACGCACGGCGGGGACGGCGGTGCCGCGGCACCGCGGTGCCCGCCCCGGCCGACCCCGTGGCGCCCGCGCACACCCACTCCGCGGTGCCCGCCCCGGCCGACTCCCCGTCGGCAAAGGCATCGGGGCGGCGGGCGTAGCGTAGAGGGCATGACGAAGTACGGATCCTTTCCCGGTACGCGTCCTCGCCGACTGCGCACCACCCCCGCCATGCGGCGCATGGTCGCCGAGACCCGGCTGCACCCGGCGGACCTCATCCTCCCCGCGTTCGTCCGCGAGGGCGTGAGCGAGCCCGTGCCGATCTCGACGATGCCCGGGGTGGTGCAGCACACGCGGGAGAGCCTGAAGAAGGCGGCCGCCGAGGCGGTGGAGGCCGGGGTCTCAGGGATCATGCTGTTCGGGGTGCCGGAGGAGGGCAAGAAGGACGGCCTCGGGACGGCGGGGACGGACCCGGACGGGATCCTCCAGGTCGCGCTGCGCGATGTGCGCGCCGAGGTCGGGGACGAGCTGCTCGTCATGTCCGACCTGTGCCTCGACGAGTTCACCGACCACGGCCACTGCGGCGTCCTCGACGCCGAGGGCCGGGTCGACAACGACGCCACGCTCGAGCGGTACGCCGAGATGGCCCAGGTCCAGGCCGACGCCGGCGCCCATGTCGTGGGCCCCAGCGGGATGATGGACGGGCAGATCGGCGTCATCCGGGACGCGCTGGACCAGATCGGTCGGGAGGACGTGGCCGTCCTCGCCTACACCGCCAAGTACTCGTCCGCGTTCTACGGGCCCTTCCGGGAGGCGGTCGGCTCCTCACTGCAGGGCGATCGCAAGACCTACCAGCAGGATCCGGCGAATCTGAGGGAGTCGCTGCGGGAGCTGGCCCTCGACCTGGAGGAGGGCGCCGACATGGTGATGGTCAAGCCGGCCGGTCCCTACCTCGACGTCCTCGCCCGGGTCGCCGACGCCGTGGACGTGCCGGTCGCCGCCTACCAGATCTCCGGCGAGTACTCGATGATCGAGGCCGCCGCCGAGAAGGGCTGGGTCGACCGGGACCGGGCCATCCTGGAGACCCTGACCGGCATCAAGCGGGCCGGGGCGCGCAACATCCTCACCTACTGGGCCACCGAGGTCGCGCAGAAGCTGCGCTGACCCCGCCGGGCCGCCCGTCTCCGCACGGGCGGCCCCGCCACGCCGTGACCGGTGCGCGGAGGGGTCAGGAGCCCGTGCCCCGTTCGCCTTCGCCGCGTCGGCCGCGGGAACCGCCGCCCGCCGACGCCCGGGCGGTGCCGTCGGCGCCGCCGTGCGAGGCGGCGTGCTGGTTCAGCACCTTCATGATCTCCATGGCCAGGGCCTCCGCCAGGGCGGGCGCGAGGGATTCCGCCAACGCGGTCGCCAGGACCTGCGCGAACAGCGCCTTCTCCAGTTCCGAGGACCGGGAGTGCGCCGGCCGGGAAAGAGACGTCGCGGCCGCTTCCAGCAGAGCCGCAGTCAGCGGGTCCTTCCCATGCCTGATACCGGTACCGGTGTGCGGAATCCCGGACTCGCGCACCATTTCCTCGAAGACCTCGTCGATGAAGGTCTCCAGGGGATCCCGTTCCGTCTCTCCGCCGGACTCAGCTGCCATTTGTGGTTCCTCAAGTTCGATTGCCGTACGGAACCCGCCCCCCGATGCCAGTGGGCGCGGCCGTCGGGGGGCGGGGTGTCGCCCGTCCCTAGCGCCGGGCCAGGGCGGCGAGCAGCAGGGGGTTCTGGATCATCGAGCCCCCGCGCTCCTCGCGGCGGCGCATGAGCATGGCGAGGAGGAGGGGGTGTTCGATGATGGGCTCCTCGCGTTCCTCCCGGCGGCGCATCAGGGCGGCGAGCAGCAGGGGGTTCTGGATCATCGACTCCCCGCGCTCCTCGCGGCGGCGCATGAGCATGGCGAGGAGGAGGGGGTGTTCGATGATGGGCTCCTCGCGTTCCTCCCGGCGGCGCATCAGGGCGGCGAGCAGCAGGGGGTTCTGGATCATCGACTCCCCGCCCTCCTCGCGGCGGCGCATGAGCGCGGCGAGGAGGAGAGGGTGGTCGATGATCGGTTCCTCCCCGCGTTCCTCACGCCGGGCGAGCAGCGCGGCCAGCAGAAGCGGTCCGATGACGGACTCCTCTTCCTCCTGGCCGGCGCCTGCCTTCTCCCGCGTGGGGCTCTCCGTCGTTGCCGTCATGGATTCCTCCTTCTGTGAAGCAAGACGCAGACGCATGACGCGGCGGAGTGCCCGAACTGGGAAGTTCGGCGCTCCGCTCCTTCGTCATCGTCGGCGCGCCCGGTGCCCGCCGCACTTCGATCTTGTGCAGCGCGCGGAAGGCGATCCCGGCGACCCGTGCATGCCCGAGGAGGTGGGGAAGACGCCCGGACGGCCGTCGCGAACGCGCGCAGGCCCCGCCCCGTCGAGGACGGGGCGGGGCCTGCGGCGACGGACCGGGCGGATCCGTCAGAGGCTCAGAGGCGCTCGGGCGTCCGGATGCCGAGCAGGGCCATGCCCTGGTGCAGGGTGCGCGCGGTGACGTCGCACAGGAACAGGCGGTTCTCCACCTGCTCCGGCGTCTGCGCCTTCAACACCGGGCACTTGTCGTAGAAGGTCGTGTACAGGGACGCCAGCTGGTACAGGTACGCGGTCAGCTTGTGCGGGGCGTACTCCGCGGCGGCCTCCCGCACCGTCTCCGCGAAGGCGTCGGCGTGCAGGCCCAACGTCCGCTCCGCCTCGGACAGTTCCAGCTCCGGGTGGGCGCAGGGCCGTACCTCTCCGGCCTTGCGGAGGATCGACTGGATCCGGGCGTAGGCGTACTGGAGGTAGACCGACGTGTCGCCGTTCAGCGAGACCATCTGGTCCAGGTCGAACTTGTAGTCCCGGCTCGCCGAGGTCGACAGGTCCGCGTACTTCACCGCGCCGATGCCCACTTGGGCACCCCGCTCGGCGATCTCCTCGTCCGAGAGGTCCTGCGCCTTCTCCCGGACGACCGCCGAGGCACGCTCGATCGCCTCGTCGAGCAGGTCGACCAGGCGAACCGTCTCGCCCTCACGGGTCTTGAACGGCTTGCCGTCCTTGCCGAGCACCGTGCCGAACGCCAACTGGTACGCCGTCACGTCGTCGTTCAGCCAGCCGGCCCGCCGCGCGGTCTCGAAGACCATCTTGAAGTGCAGGGACTGCCGGGCGTCCACGACGTACAGCAGGGTGTTCGCCTTGAGGTTGAAGACCCTGTCCCTGATCGCCGACAGGTCGGTGGCCGCGTAGCCGTAGCCACCGTCGGACTTCTGGACGATCAGCGGGACCGGGTTGCCGTCCGGGCCCTTGACGTCGTCGAAGAAGACGCACAGGGCGCCCTCCGAACGAACCGCCACGCCGGACTCCTCCAGCAGGCGGCAGGTCTCGGCGAGCATGTCGTTGTAGCCGGACTCACCGACGATGTCCGGGTCCCGGACATCCATGTCCAGCTTCTCGAAGACGGAGAAGAAGTAGATCTTCGACTCGTCCACGAACTTCTGCCACATGGCCACCGTGTGCGCGTCGCCGGCCTGGAGGTCCACCACCCGGCGCCGGGCCCGCGTCTTGAACTCCTCGTCGGAGTCGAACAGCTTGCGCGCGGCCTTGTAGAGGCGGTCGAGGTTCGACATCGCCTCCGCGCCGGTCACCTCGGACGCCTTGTGGTCCAGCTCGTGCGGGTGCTCGTCCAGATACTGGATGAGCATGCCGAACTGGGTGCCCCAGTCGCCGATGTGGTGCCGGCGGACCACGTTCTCGCCGGTGAACTCCAGGAGCTGGACGACGGAGTCGCCGATCACCGCGGACCGCAGGTGGCCGACGTGCATCTCCTTCGCCACGTTCGGCTGGGCGTAGTCGATCACCGTCGTGCCCGGCTGCTCCGCGTACGGCACACCCAGCCGGCCGTCGGAGTCGGCCGCCCGCGCCGCGAGGTTCTCCGTGATCGCCCGGTCGGTGACCGTGATGTTGAGGAAGCCGGGTCCGGAGACCTCGACGTCCTTGATCACATCACCGGTGACCACGTGCCCGACGACCTGCGTCGCCAGCTCCCGCGGGTTCGTCCTCGCCTGCTTGGCCAGCGCCAGGATGCCGTTGGCCTGGAAGTCCGCCCGGTCGCTGCGTCGCAGCAGCGGGTCCGCGGCGGCGGTCTCCGGCAGGGTGGCCGAGAGGGCGGACGCGAGGCGCTGGTGGACGGAAGCGGTGAGGGACGTGACCGAGGCCATAGGAAAGGGTGCCGTTCTCCTCGTGCGGATGGATAGACAGGCCCAGTATCCCATGCGGGGTAAAGCGAATTTTCCGGCCGACGGGCCAACGCCGGGCCGCCCGTGCCCGTCCAACGCGTTGAAAAGGTGTTTTCGCGGATGCCGACCCGCCTGGGACAATGGAGCGGTCAGCCGTGCGACCGTAGCGGCTGCCCACGGAGAACCTTCAGAGAAACTTCAGGGAAAGAGGACGTGCCGATCGTGGCTCAGAGCACCGAGACCGCCGACTGGGTCTCCCGTTTCGCGGACGACGTCATCGAGGAGTCGGAGCGTCGGGCCCCGGGCAAACCGGTCGTCGTCGCGTCCGGGCTGTCGCCGTCCGGCCCCATCCACCTGGGCAACCTGCGCGAGGTCATGACCCCGCACCTCGTCGCCGACGAGATCCGCCGCCGCGGGTATCCGGTACGGCACCTGATCTCCTGGGACGACTACGACCGGTACCGCAAGGTCCCGGCCGGGATCGCCGGTGTCGACGAGTCGTGGGCCGAGCACATCGGCAAGCCGCTGACCTCCGTCCCGGCCCCGAAGGGCTCGGCGCACCCCAACTGGGCCGAGCACTTCAAGGCCGCCATGGTCGCCTCGCTCGCCGAGCTGGGCGTGGAGTTCGACGGCATCAGCCAGACCGAGCAGTACACCTCCGGCGTGTACCGCGAGCAGATCCTGCACGCGATGAGGCACCGCGGCGACATCGACGCGATCCTCGCCCAGTACCGCACCAAGCCCAAGGCGGCCAAGAAGCAGCAGAAGCCCGTGGACGAGGCCGAGCTGGAGGCCGAGGAGGGCTCGGGCGCGGCGTCCGAGGACGACGGCAGCTCCGGCTCCGCCGGCTACTTCCCGTACAAGCCGTTCTGCGGCAACTGCGAGAAGGACCTCACCACCGTCACCGCCTACGACGACGACTCCACCGAGCTGACGTACGCCTGCACCGCGTGCGGTTTCTCGGAGACGGTCCGGCTCAGCGAGTTCAACCGCGGCAAGCTGGTCTGGAAGGTCGACTGGCCGATGCGGTGGGCGTACGAGGGCGTGATCTTCGAGCCGAGCGGTGTCGACCACTCCTCGCCGGGGTCCTCGTTCCAGGTCGGCGGGCAGATCGTCGGGATCTTCGGCGGCAAGCAGCCGATCGGCCCGATGTACGCCTTCGTGGGCATCTCCGGCATGGCGAAGATGTCGTCCTCGCGCGGTGGCGTCCCCACCCCGGCCGACGCGCTGAAGATCATGGAGCCGCAGCTCCTGCGATGGCTGTACGCCCGGCGCAGGCCGAACCAGTCCTTCAAGATCGCCTTCGACCAGGAGATCCAGCGCCTGTACGACGAGTGGGACAAGCTCGCCGCCAAGGTCGCCGACAGCTCGGCGCTGCCCGGTGACGTCGCCGCGTACACGCGCGCGGTGGGCACCGCCGCCGGCGAGCTGCCGAAGACACCGAGCCCGCTGCCGTACCGCACGCTCGCGTCCGTCGCCGACATCACCGCCGGCCACCAGGACCAGGCGCTGCGCATCCTGTCCGAACTCGACCCGGCCAACCCGCTGGGCTCGCTCGACGAGGCCCGCCCGCGGTACGACAGGGCCGAGGCGTGGATCAACACCCACGTCCCCGCCGACCAGCGCACCATCGTCCGCGAGGAGCCCGACACCGACCTGCTGAAGTCCCTCGACGAGTCCTCCCAGCAGTCGATCCGGCTGCTGCTCGACGGCCTTGGGGACCACTGGTCGCTCGACGGGCTCACCCACCACGTCTACGGCGTGCCCAAGGTCCAGGCCGGGTTCTCCGCCGACGCCACGCCCAAGGAGCTGCCGCCGGAGATCAAGACCGCCCAGCGGTCCTTCTTCGCGCTGCTCTACCACCTGCTCGTCGGCCGCGACACCGGGCCGCGACTGCCCACGCTGCTGCTCGCGGTGGGGCAGGAGCGGGTGCGGGCCCTGCTCGGGGAGTAGCGGAAACAGCGAAGCGACACGCGGCGGTACGACAACAACGAGGGGGCCCTCGCGAGAGGGCCCCCTCGTTCGTGGTTCAGGGGTCGTTCGGGGTTCACGCCTCAGGCGATGTGGTCTTCCTCCAGCTCCGCGTTGAAGCGGTTGGAGAAGCGGCTCACCAAGTGCTTGGCCTCGTTGTCGGGCAGCGAGATCCCGTACGTGGCCTCCACCCCGTCGGCGAACTCGCGGGGGGTGGGCAGGCTGCCGTTGATCGACTGGCGGAAGACCTGGTAGTAGGCCTCCTCGTCCGGCTCCGTGGGCGGGGTGCCGCCGCCCTCGCCGAGCTGGCGGGTGCGGTTCGGGCCGGCCGGGATGGGGAAGCTGCCGGTGTCCTCAGGGGAGGGCTCGGACTGCTGCGGCTGCGGGGCCTCGCCCTGGTGCTCCTGGTATCCCTGGTGCTCCTGGTATCCCTGGTGCTCCTGGAACCCCTGGTGTTCCTCGTACCACTCCTCGTACGGGAGTTCCTCGTACGGAGGCTCCGGCTCGTACGCCGGGTCGTAGCCTCCGTGGTAGTCGACCTGCTGGGCGGCGGAGAACCAGGGACTCGCTTCGTCCGGGGCCTGCTGTTCCGGTACCGGCTGCCCGCCGTTGTGGGGGCCGGCCAGCTCGGGGCGCTGCCCGCCCGGAGGTGCCTCCGCCAGCGCCGGAACGGACTGGGAGGCTCCCTCGCCGCCCATCCGTGCCGCCTCGGCGGCGCGAGCGTCCACGGCCGTCTCGACCTGCGGGCGCGGCGGGATCAGCGCCGGTTCTATGCCCGCCGCCGCCAGGCCCGCCGGGGCCGTCTCCCCCAGGGGGACGCCGTACCGGGCGAGGCGCAGCGGCATCAGGGACTCCACCGGGGCCTTGCGGCGCCAGGCCCGGCCGAAGCGGGAGCGCAACCGGGCCTGGTAGACGAGACGTTCCTGTTCCAGCTTGATGACCTGGTCGTAGGAGCGCAGCTCCCACAGCTTCATACGGCGCCACAGCAGGAAGGTGGGGACGGGGGAGAGCAGCCAGCGGGTCAGGCGGACGCCCTCCATGTGCTTGTCCGCCGTGATGTCCGCGATCCGGCCGATCGCGTGCCGGGCCGCCTCCACGGCGACCACGAACAGCACCGGGATCACCGCGTGCATGCCCACGCCCAGCGGGTCCGGCCAGGCGGCGGCGCCGTTGAAGGCGATCGTGGCCAGCGTCAGCAGCCACGCGGTCTGGCGCAGCAGCGGGAAGGGGATCCGGATCCAGGTCAGGAGCAGATCCAGGGCGAGCAGCACACAGATGCCCGCGTCGATGCCGATCGGGAACACATAACTGAAGTTCCCGAAGCCCTTCTTGATGGCGAGTTCACGGACGGCCGCATACGAACCTGCGAAGCCGATACCGGCGATGATCACGGCACCCGTGACGACCACGCCGATGAGAACGCGGTGCATCCGGGTCAGCTGTGGCGTGGCCACCCGTGACTCCCTCCCCTTGCGTGTTGGTTGCGCGCAACAGGGTGGCACATCTGTGCGAGGGGTGTGGGACCGGTCCGGTTGCTCCGCTTCTACGGGCCGTCCGTGGGTCAGCCGTTGGACGCCGACTTCGACGGTGAGGCCGACTTCGACGGCGACTTCGCGGGGGACTCGGACGCCGAGGAGGAAGAGGAGGTGCTCGGCGCACCGCCGCCGGACGCGCCGTTCGCCGTCGCCACCGTGGTCACCGCCTCCTTGGCGGCCTTCTCCGCGGCCTTCGTCAAGTCGGCGGCGTCCGGGGTCGAGTCTCCGGCCAGACCGGCACCGTTGTAGTCGAGGGTGACGACCACGTTCTCCGCCCGCGCCACGACCGTCTGCTGCTTGAAGGCGCCTTCCTTCTTCTTCAGGTCGTAGCGCACCACCGTGGCCTCGTCGCCGGTCCCGGACACCGGCTCCGACTTCACGTTCTGCGCGTTCTCCACGTTCCGGGCGTCCTGCACCTGCCGCTCATAGAACTCCTGCGCCTGCTTCTCGCCGGTGCCGCGGGTGGCATCGGACTCGAAACGCAGCAGCGACACGTTGAGCCAGCGGAACTGAGAGCCCTTCACGCCGTTGTTGTCCAGGCTGTTCCAGGAGCAGCCGGCACGCGTGGAGAGGTCGCTGGAGGCGCTCTCCTTACCCGACTTCACGCCCTTCGGGACCAGTTCGCCGAGTGTCTTGTCCGACAGGATCTTGCACGCCTGGGGCAGCTTCGCGTACGCCGCGGCCTGCACCGTCGGCGACGGGCTCGCGCTCGCGGATCCCTTCACGTCGCCCCCCGCGGTCTGCTTGGCACCGCCGCCGGAGCCGGAGTCCGAGGAGGAGCAGGCCGCGGCGAGCAGCATCACGGGGACGGCGATCGCGCAGACGAGGGCGCGGTTCGGACGCTTCGCTCGCGGGGTACGCGGAGCTTTCCCCCACTGCCTGAACGGCGTGGGAGGTACCCCCACTTCTCGCTGGGCTGCTCGCTGCATGGTTCCTTCACTCATGACGCTCGTCGTTCCTGCGGTCGGTTCGGGTCCGAGGGGCCACCGTACGCGGTGAGGCAGCCGCGCGGTCCCACTTGTCGTACTGAGCGAGGCGGCACCGGGTGCCGCGCGAGAGTCGTCAACCACCCAGTGAATCGGCCAGCCGAGCGGCCAGTTTCCTTGCCTTGTCCTGCATTTCCTTGCTGTCCGGGACGACGCCGACGGTCGTCGGCTGCTCCTCGTACACGAGGGTCACGACCACGTTGGACGTGCGGAATGCCACAGTCACGGTTCGCTGCCGGGCGGTCGAACCGGAGCTGCCGAGCGCGTCGTCGAGGAACGCCTCGTCGCCGAGATCGCTCAGGAGCCGGGGCTGGAGGTCGGTCGAAGCGGCGTCGCCGGAGGCGGACGAGGAGGAGTCGGGGGAGGGCGAGGACGAGGATGAGGAGGATGCCGAGGGCGACGGGGACGACGGGGGCGCCGGGGACGACGACGGGGTACTGCCGGAACCGGAACCGGAAGGAGATGCGGAGTCCGCGCCGGAGGCGTCCTTGGACTCGGTCGTGGAGGCCGAGTTCTCGGTGGCGGTCGGCTCGGGAAGGTGCGCGGCGGCCCGTTTGGCGGCGAAGACCGACTGCGCCTGACTGTCGTCGCTGACGGTGTTGTCGTAGGAGACGACCCGCTCGAAGTCGATGTAGAGATGGTCGGTGGCGTCCGAGGACTCGACCTTCCAGCGGCATCCGACCTTGCGGTCGGTGTCGTACGTGAGCGTCGCCTGGCCCTCGTAGGCCTTGTCCCGCTGGTCCACGTCCATGATCTGCTTGATGCCGGGGAGCAGTGAGTCGAGGGTGTTGTGGCCGACCGCGCGGCAGGCCTCCGGAAGCGTCCGGTACCTGCCCGGCTGGGCCGCCGCCGTCGTCGCGTCGGAGCCGCCGGGGTTGGCGTTGTCCGCCCGGCCGTCACTGGACGAACCACCGGTGCAGCCACCCAGCAGCAGCGCCGCGAGGAGCGCGGCCGCGCCGGGTACGTACGCCTTCCGCAGCACGGTCAGGCTCCTCTCGCTTTCGATGGCCCCGCTGGTTATTCGCTTGCCGGGCGGGGGCGCTTCCTGGAGACAATGTGTATCGCACGCACTGCCGTGGACGCCGGTCCGTTGTCCTGTTTCGCCGACCTTGGCGCTGGTATTGCGTTTCCATGCTTCTGTTTTGTTTCCGGGGGAATGAGGGCGATATGTCGTATGTGGAGATGCCGGGCGCGAAGGTCCCGATCCGCATGTGGACCGACCCGGCGACGGTCGAGGACGTGGCGATGCAGCAGCTCCGGAACGTCGCGACCCTCCCCTGGATCAAGGGCCTCGCCGTCATGCCGGACGTGCACTACGGCAAGGGCGCGACGGTCGGCTCGGTCATCGCGATGCGGGGCGCGGTCTGCCCGGCCGCGGTGGGCGTGGACATCGGCTGCGGAATGTCGGCCGTGAAGACCTCGCTGAGGGCCGGCGATCTCCCCGGCGACCTGTCCCGCCTCCGCTCCAAGATCGAGCAGGCGATTCCGGTGGGACGGGGAATGCATGACAATCCTGTCGATCCGGGACGGTTCCACGGTCTGGCCACCGCGGGGTGGGACGGGTTCTGGGGGCGTTTCGACGGGGTGGCGGAGGCGGTCAGGTTCCGTCAGGAGCGCGCCACGAAGCAGATGGGAACGCTGGGCAGCGGAAACCACTTCGTGGAGGTCTGCGTCGACGAGTCCCAGGCGGTGTGGCTCATGCTGCACTCCGGCTCCCGCAACATCGGCAAGGAACTCGCCGAGCATCACATCGGTGTCGCGCAGAAGCTCTCGTACAACCAGGGGCTGGTCGACCGCGACCTCGCCGTCTTCGTCGCGGACACACCGCAGATGGCGGCGTACGAGCACGACCTGTACTGGGCCCAGGAGTACGCGAGGTACAACCGCGCGATCATGATGGCGCTCCTGAAGGACGTGATCCGCCGGGAGTTCAAGAAGGCCGGGGTGACCTTCGAGCCCGAGGTGAGCTGCCACCACAACTACGTGAACCGTGAGCGCTACGAGGGCATGGACCTCCTCGTCACCCGCAAGGGAGCGATCAGCGCCCGGGCGGGGGAGTACGGCATCATCCCCGGCTCCATGGGCACCGGCTCGTACATCGTCAAGGGCCTCGGGAACGAGGAGTCCTTCAACTCCGCGTCGCACGGCGCCGGCCGGCGCATGAGCCGCAACGCCGCCAAGCGCCGCTTCTCCACCAGGGACCTGGAGGAGCAGACGCGGGGCGTGGAGTGCCGCAAGGACTCGGGCGTCGTCGACGAGATCCCGGGCGCCTACAAGCCGATCGAGCAGGTCATCGACCAGCAGCGGGACCTCGTGGAGGTCGTGGCGAAGCTTCGGCAGGTCGTCTGCGTGAAGGGCTGAGGCCCGCGGGCGCGGCCGTCGCCCCGGCCGTACGGCTACTTGGCGTGGCGGACCGCGTAGATCATCACGAAGGCGACGACGTGGATGCCGAAGAGGAAGTAGCCGAGGTAGTACCAGACGTACCGTTCGCGCTTCTTCTCCAGGGCGAGGCGCGCGCGCTCCGGCTCCCGGTCGAGGTCGTCGGTCATCACGGCTCCCGGTGGACCTTGGTGTTCGACGCCTGGGCGCGGGGGCGGACGATCAGGAGGTCGATGTTGACGTGGCTGGGGCGGGTGACCGCCCAGGTGATGGTGTCGGCCACGTCGTCGGCCGTCAGGGGCTCGGCCACGCCGTCGTAGACCCTGGCGGCCTTCTCCCGGTCGCCGCCGAAGCGGGTGAGGGCGAACTCCTCCGTCCTGACCATGCCGGGGGCGATCTCGATGACCCGGACCGGCCTGCCGACGATCTCCAGGCGGAGGGTCTCGGCGAGGACGTGGGCGCCGTGCTTGGCGGCGACGTAGCCGCCGCCGCCCTCGTAGGTGCCGTGACCGGCGGTGGAGGAGACCACGACCACCGTGCCGTCGCCACTGGCCTCCAGCTTGGGCAGGAGGGCCTGGGTGAGGTTGAGGGTGCCGAGGACGTTCGTCTCGTACATCGTGCGCCAGTCGGCCGGGTCGCCGGTGGCGACGGGGTCGGCGCCCAGTGCCCCGCCGGCGTTGTTGACCAGGACACCGATGGCCTTGAAGGCCGTGGCGAACTCGTACACCGCCGCGCGGTCGGTGACGTCCAGCTGGTAGGCGGTGGCGGAGTGGCCCGCCGCGCCGATCTCCTCGGCCAGCGCCTCGATACGGTCCTTGCGGCGGGCGGTCAGGACGACCCGGTAGCCGGCGGCGGCGAGCTGCCGGGCCGTGGCGGCGCCGATGCCGCTGCTCGCACCGGTCACGACGGCGATGCGGGAGGCGGCGGACGGGGCGGCGGTGGCCATGGGCTTGCTCCTCGGGGACGGGTGTCGGGTGCGTGTCTGCGCGGTCGTCGTCTCCAGCGTAGGCGAGTGAGCTTGTTCCGCTTTGACGGACACCATCGGTGTGGTGGTCAGGCTGCGAGAACGGTTTCGTACTCGGCGGGACTGCGGTAACCGAGGCTGCTG
>NZ_JBIAXS010000050.1:0-37864 GCF_042896885.1 Streptomyces sp. NPDC001231 | reverse complement strand
CGTGAAAGGGAGGTCGTCGTCATGTCCGGCAGATTCCCATGTGGGTGAACCACTCGATCCCCGAACGATCACCGAAGGTTTAATTTCAAGCTTAGCGTGCACGTGTCATCACGGGACGGCCGCGTCGATCGCCTTCACGATCCGCTTGTCCGAGACCGGATAGGCCGTGCCCAGCGCGTGCGCGAAGTAGCTCACCCGCAGCTCCTCGATCATCCAGCGGATGTCCAGGACCGAGGACGGCACCGGCCGGCCCTGCGGCATCTGCTCGAGCAGCCACGCGTACTCGTCCCGCATCTCGTGGACCTTCTCCATGCGCGTGGTGTCCCGCTGGACGTTCGTCGGCATCTGCTGGAGGCGGCGGTCGGCGGCCACCAGATAGCGCATCAGGTCCGGCAGACGCCGTACCCCGGACGCCGTGACGAAACCGGGCTTCACCAGGCCGTCCAGCTGCGCCCGCAGGTCCGCCAGGTTCGGCAGCAGGGCGGGGCTGCGTACGGCCTTCAGACGGCGCTCACAGGCTTGCCAGGCGGCCAGCACCTGCTGCACCTGGCCCACCGTCCGCACGGTCGTGTCCACGATGTCGGCACGCACCTTGTCGTACAGCTTCCGGTACGACTCCTCGTCCCAGACCGGCCCGCCGAAGTCCGCGATCAGCCGGTCCGCCGCCGCCGTCGCGCAGTCGTCGAACAGCGCCTGGATCGAGCCGTGCGGGTTCGCCGAGAGGGCGAGCTTCTGCTGGTTGCTCAGCTTTTCGGACGCGAACTTCGCCGGGTTGACCGGGATGTTGCGCAGGATCAGCCGCCGTGTGCCCCGCCACATCGCCTCGGCCTGCTCGGCCTCGGTGTCGAAGAGCCGTACGGACACGGTGTCGCCGTCGTCGACGAGCGCCGGGTAGGCCTTCACCGGCTGGCCGGCCCGGCGGGTCTCGAAGACCCGGGTGAGCGTGCCGATGGTCCAGTCGGTCAGGCCCTTGCGCTCCAGGGACTCCCCGCCCTGCCGCTCCGCGGTCGCCGCGGCGGCCTGGGACAGGGCCTTGCGCGCCCTGGGCTTCAGCGTCAGCTTCAGCGCCTGGAGGTCCTTGTCCTCGGCCAGCTTGCGGCGCCGCTCGTCGACGATCCGGAAGGTGATCTTCAGATGGTCGGGAATCCTGGACCAGTCGAAGTCCTCGGCCTCGAAGGGCACGCCGACGATGCGCTTCAGCTCACGCGCCATGGTGGTGGTCAGCGGCTCCTGCAACGGCACCGCGGACTCCAGGAACGCCTTCGCGTAGTTCGGCGCCGGCACGTAGTTGCGGCGGATGGGCTTGGGTAGGGAGCGGATCAGTTCGGTGACGACCTCCTCGCGCAGCCCCGGGATCTGCCAGTCGAAGCCCTCGTCTGTGACCTGGTTCAGCACCTGCAACGGGATGTGGACGGTCACGCCGTCCGCGTCCGCGCCCGGCTCGAACTGGTACGTCACCCGGAACTTGAGGTTCCCCTGTCGCCAGGAGTCCGGATAGTCGGCCTTGGTGACCGCCTCCGCCGACTCCCGGATGAGCATCTCCCGCTCGAAGTCCAGGAAGTCCGGCTGCTCGTGCCGCTTCCGCTTCCACCAGGAGTCGAAGTGCGCCCCGGAGACGACGTGTTCGGGCACCCGCCGGTCGTAGAAGTCGAACAGCGTCTCGTCGTCCACGACGATGTCCCGGCGCCGGGCCCGGTGCTCCAGCTCCTCCACCTCGCTGAGGAGCCTTCGGTTGTCGGCGAAGAACTTGTGGTGCGTGCGCCAGTCGCCCTCGACGAGCGCGTTGCGGATGAACAGCTCCCGGCTGAGCTCCGCGTCGATCCGCCCGTAGTTCACCTTCCGCTGGGCGACGATCGGCACGCCGTACAGCGTGACCTTCTCGTACGCCATCACCGCCGCCTGGTCCTTCTCCCAGTGCGGTTCGCTGTAGGTCCGCTTCAGCAGGTGCCCGGCCAGCGGCTCGACCCACTCCGGTTCGATCTTCGCGTTGACGCGGGCCCACAGACGGGAGGTCTCGACGAGCTCGGCGGACATCACGAAGCGCGGCGGCTTCTTGAACAGCGCCGAGCCGGGGAAGATCGCGAACTTGGCGTTGCGGGCGCCCAGGTACTCGTTCCGGCCGCCGTCCTTGCGTGCGCCGGGTCCGGAGTCCTTGGACTCCTTCACGTCCTTCATGCCGATGTGCGAGAGCAGACCGGCCAGCAGCGAGACGTGGATCCGGTCGGCGGGCGCGTCCCGGTCGTCGAGGTGGATGCCCATCTGCTTGGCGACCGTGCGCAACTGGCTGTAGATGTCCTGCCATTCGCGAATACGCAGGAAGTTCAGGAACTCCTGCTTGCACATGCGCCGGAACGACGAGGAGCCCCGCTCCTTCTGCTGCTCGCGGATGTAGCGCCACAGGTTGAGGTAGGCGAGGAAGTCGCTGGTCTCGTCCCGGAAGCGGGCGTGCTGCTGATCGGCCTGGGTCTGCTTCTCGGCGGGACGCTCGCGCGGGTCCTGGATGGACAGCGCGGCGGCGATCACCATGACCTCGCGGACGCAGCCGTTGCGGTCGGCCTCCAGCACCATGCGGGCCAGGCGCGGGTCGACCGGCAGCTGGGCGAGCTTGCGGCCGGTCTCCGTGAGCCGTTTGCGGGGGTCCTTCTGTGCCGGGTCCAGCGCGCCCAGCTCCTGGAGCAGCTGCACGCCGTCACGGATGTTGCGGTGGTCCGGCGGGTCGATGAACGGGAACTTCTCGATGTCGCCGAGGCCGGCCGCGGTCATCTGGAGGATGACGGAGGCGAGGTTGGTGCGCAGGATCTCCGCGTCCGTGAACTCCGGACGGGTGAGGAAGTCGTCCTCGCCGTAGAGCCGGATGCAGATGCCGTCGGACGTACGCCCGCAGCGGCCCTTGCGCTGGTTGGCGCTGGCCTGCGAGATCGGCTCGATCGGCAGCCGCTGCACCTTGGTGCGGTGGCTGTACCTGGAGATACGGGCGAAGCCGGGGTCGATGACGTACTTGATGCCGGGAACGGTCAGGGAGGTCTCGGCGACGTTGGTCGCCAGGACGATCCTGCGGCCGGTGTGCGGCTGGAAGACCCGGTGCTGCTCGGCGTGCGACAGCCGGGCGTACAGCGGCAGCACCTCGGTGCTCTGCCGATCAGCGCTTCCGGCGCGGGAGTAGTTCTTCTTGTTGAGCGCGTCGGCCGTGTCACGGATCTCCCGCTCCCCCGAGAGGAAGACGAGGATGTCCCCGGGCCCCTCGGCCATGAGCTCCTCCACCGCGTCCGTGATCGCGGTGATCTGGTCCCTGTCGGCGTCGTCGGAGTCCTCCTCCAGCAGCGGCCGGTAGCGCACCTCCACGGGATACGTCCGCCCGCTGACCTCGACGATCGGGGCGTCGCCGAAGTGCCGGGAGAAGCGCTCGGGATCGATGGTGGCCGAGGTGATGACGACCTTGAGGTCCGGCCGCCGCGGCAGCAGCTGAGCGAGATAGCCCAGCAGGAAGTCGATGTTGAGAGACCGCTCGTGGGCCTCGTCGATGATGATCGTGTCGTAGGCCCGCAGCTCGCGGTCGGTCTGGATCTCGGCGAGCAGGATGCCGTCCGTCATCAGCTTGACGAACGTGGCGTCGGGATCCACCTGGTCGGTGAACCGCACCTTCCAGCCGACGGCCGCACCGAGCGGGGTGTCCAGCTCCTCCGCCACACGCTCGGCGACGGTACGGGCGGCGATCCGGCGGGGCTGGGTGTGCCCGATCATGCCCCGCACACCCCGACCCAGCTCCATGCAGATCTTCGGGATCTGCGTGGTCTTCCCGGACCCCGTCTCACCGGCGACGATGACGACCTGATGAGCGCGGATCGCGTCGGCGATCTCGTCCTTCTTCTGGCTGACCGGCAGCTGCTCGGGGTAGCTGACCGCCGGCACCCGGGAACGCCGGGCGGACATGCGCTCCTCGGCCTTCCCGACCTCGCCCTCGACCTCGGCGAGGACGGCGGCACGCGCCTCCGGCTTGCGAATCTTGCGCGCGCCTTCGAGCCTGCGGCCGAGCCGGTGCGCGTCACGCAGCGACAACTCGTTCAGGCGGGAGGCGAGGGCGCCGAGGGCGGGGGCGGGATGCGTAGACATACGGGACCCAGGATCTCATCCCCGAGAAAATCCTGGCGAACGGTTTTGCCGCGGGCCGCCGGCGGTGGGACCCCGGTGGGCGCGTCCGTCCTCGGCCGGTGCCATGCCCGCTCCGGGGCCGAAGATCTGCGGCTGCCTGCCGGCACCGCCGGCGAACAAAGAAGATCCCGCCCGATGGGCGGGATCTTTCTCTGTGGCTGGGGCCGGGGTCGAACCGGCGACCTATCGCTTTTCAGGCGATCGCTCGTACCAACTGAGCTACCCAGCCATTGAGGTTTCACGTGAAACCTCAGCGGTCCTGACGGGATTTGAACCCGCGGCCTCCACCTTGACAGGGTGGCGAGCACTCCAAACTGCTCCACAGGACCATGGTTGTGTGCGAACCAACGAACGTAAGTGTCGCACACCGTACTGCGTGCCCCCAACGGGATTCGAACCCGTGCTACCGCCTTGAAAGGGCGGCGTCCTAGGCCGCTAGACGATGAGGGCTATCGGCCCGCCTGGGCGCTTCTCAGCGCGTCGGGGACGTGAAAAGCATAGGGGATGGCCGGGGGTATCGCCAAAACCGTTTACGAGCCGGAGGGGGAGGGCGCGGACGGGGAGGCCGTGGAGGGGGAGGGCGCGGTCGGGGAAGGGGAGGCGCCCGGCTTGTTCTCCTCGGGCAGGTGGCGGCTGACCTCGGCCGTCGTCAGTCCCAGGCCGCCCAGCTTGATCGCGTCCCAGGCCTGGAGGCGGCGGTTGTCCCGGTCGAGGTAGAGGATCGACGCCTCGATCGGGGCCGGGTGCTTCCCCTCGACCGCGCGCAGCCCGCTGCCGCCCGTGGACCCCTCCATGCGCAACCGCGTGCCGTACCGGAGGACCTCCGTCTCCTGGTGGTGGAGGTGGCCGCACAGCACCAGCGGCACGGTGCCGTCGGTCTCGCGGGCCGCGGACGGTTCGTGCGCGATGGCGATGTCGACGGGGGTGCCCTTGGCCCGCTGGTCGCGCAGGGCCGAGGCCAGACGGGCGCCGGCCAGTTCCTCGGACGCGTCGGCGCCCGGCGCGCCGGAGCGGTCGGGGGTGAACTGGGGGTCGCCGATGCCGGCGAAGCGCAGGCCGGCGACGGTCTCGGCGCGGCCGTCGTCCAGGACGTGCACGTTCTTCATGCGCTCCAGGTAGCGCTGGGTGACCTTCGAGTCGTGGTTGCCGCGCACCCAGACATAGGGGACACCCAGGTCCTCGATCGGGTCCAGGAAGCCGTTCTCCGCCGCGGTGCCGTGGTCCATCGTGTCGCCGGAGTCGACGATCACGTCCACCTTGTACTGCTCCACCAGCGAGGCGATGATCTTCCAGCTCGCCGGGTTGAGATGGATGTCGGAGACGTGCAGGACCCGGATGGTCGTCGGGTCCGGCCGGTAGGCGGGGAGCGTGGAGGTGACGTCGTAGAGCTTGGTCACGTTCGTCACCAGGCGTGCCAGCTCCTTCTGGTAGACGTCGAACTCGGTGACGATGTTGCGCGCGTTGCCGACCACCGAGGGCGCCGAGGACAGCAGTCCGGAGAACCTCGGCTCCAGCACCGACTTGGGATTCCAGGTGGCGTACGCCGTCGCCCCGGACGCCGCGAGCAGGGTCAGGGCCAGGCCGCCGGCCGCCAGGGCGCGGCGCGGGCGGCGGTAGACCGCGAGGCCGAGCGCGGTGGCGCCGGAGACGACGGCCACACAGGACCGCAGGGCCAGGTCGAGGGTGCCGTGCTCGACGTCGCGCGCCACCTCGTCCTGGAGGCCGGAGAGGCGTTCCGGGTGGTCGACCAGGGCCTGGGAGCGGGCCGGGTCGAGCTGGTCGACGTTCACGTCGAGGCGGACGGGGGCGATATGGCTGTCCAGTTGCAGGGAGCCCAGCGGGGAGACGTTGATCTTCGTGCCGCCGGTCAGGGACGGGCGCAGGGTCATCGTGGTGTTCATGGGGCCGACCGGTGCCCGTACGTTGCCGACGACGAGCAGCCCCAGCCAGGCGCCGACCAGGACGACGGCCACCAGTCCGGCGGCGCGCGCCCAGGGGCGCGGCTCCTGCGCCAGTGAGAGGTCCGGGCGTTGACGGGTCGATCGGCGGCGGAGTGTGACGGCGTGCACCGCCCTCCGTATGCCGCGGAGGGGGTGCGGGCGGTTCGGGTCTGCGACGGGGACGCTGGGCATTGGGCGCGTATGCCCATGCCCGACACCCGATATGCCCGTGCGCGGCATGGTCGCGCGGGTGGTATCGGACAATGACCGTGTGCTGGAGATGACGCGCGAGGAGTTCGAGGAACTGGTGGCCGAGGCCCTCGACCGGATTCCACCGGAGCTGACGCGGCTGATGGACAACGTCGCGGTGTTCGTCGAGGACGAGCCGCCCGCCGACGATCCCGAGCTGCTCGGGCTGTACGAGGGGACCCCGCTGACGGAGCGCGGCGAGTGGTACGCGGGGGTGCTGCCGGACCGGATCACGATCTACCGAGGGCCGACGCTGCGCATGTGCGAGACACGGGAGGACGTGGTCGCGGAGACGGAGGTGACGGTGGTTCACGAGATCGCCCACCACTTCGGGATCGACGACGAACGTCTGCACGCGCTGGGGTACGGCTGACCCTCGCCGGGTGCGGTCGCGTGTCCTCTCGCGGGTGAACGGAGTTGGGCATGGTGACTTCTTCTCCCGGAGGTGGCTGCCCGTGCGCCCCTTGTACGTATCCGTCCGTCTCGCCGCCGTGGTCGCCGCCGTCACCGCGGCCGCCGGCTGCATGAGCGTGGGGGAGGACGCCGGCTCGGTCAGGCCGTCGCACTCCGCCGGAGACCGGGGCGGCCGGGCCCCGGACGGTGCGGACGCGGTGTCCGGCGGTGGCGCGGGCCGCGCGGGTGGCGGCGGGGAAGGCAAGCGTGGCCACGGGGGGAAGGGGAAGCCCGGCGAGTCGCCGTCCGCGTCGGTATCGCCGTCGGACGAGCCCGGCGCGTCGGCGGCGCCGGGCACGGCCGGGTCGCCGCCGAAGGCGGGCGAGCCGACGCCGACCGAGGCGGTGCCGACGCCCCCGCAGACGTCCGCCGCGCCCGAGCAGCCGCCGGCCTCGCCGCCCGCGTCGCCGGTGTCTTCGGATCCGCCGCCGGCCGAGCCGTCGCCCTCGGCGCACGACGGCACGGGGTCGCAGCTGGAGAAGCGGGAACGCCCGTACAAGCCGGGCCGACACCCGCACCGGACGAGCGGCTGACCTGCGGCGGCGCCGCCAGTTTGCCTTCGGGGGTGCAGGGTGCGTATGGTGGTAGATCGTTTGATCCCATTTGCCCGGCGCCCATGCAGAGCGCGCCGTGTGGCGCGTACTCTCCTTTGCCGTGGCGGACCGCATCGAGGCGGTCGTGGCGCGAAATCACGGAGTTGACGGGCGCGTGCCGACGAGACTCCGGAAGGTTTCGCATTCGCATGTCCATTTCCACTGATCACGTCGTCGTGCCCGAGAACGCCGACGACGCTCCCGAGAACAACGAGGCCCCGGAGATCACCTTCGCGGACCTCGGCCTGCCCGAGGGCGTCGTCCGCAAGCTCGCGCAGAACGGCGTGACCACGCCTTTCCCGATCCAGGCCGCGACCATCCCGGACGCCCTGGCCGGGAAGGACATCCTGGGCCGGGGCCGCACCGGCTCCGGCAAGACCCTCTCCTTCGGTCTGCCGACCCTGGCCACGCTGGCCGGCGGCCACACCGAGCGGAAGCGGCCGCGGGCCGTCATCCTCACCCCGACCCGTGAGCTGGCCATGCAGGTGGCCGACGCCCTCCAGCCCTACGGCGACGTCGTCGGCCTGAGGATGAAGGTCGTCTGCGGCGGCACCTCCATGGGCAACCAGATCTACGCCCTGGAGAAGGGCGTCGACATCCTGGTCGCCACCCCGGGCCGTCTGCGCGACATCATCAACCGCGGCGCCTGCTCCCTGGAGGACGTTCGGATCGCGGTCCTGGACGAGGCCGACCAGATGTCCGACCTGGGCTTCCTGCCCGAGGTCACCGAGCTGCTGGACCAGGTTCCGGCGGGCGGTCAGCGGATGCTGTTCTCCGCGACGATGGAGAACGAGATCAAGACCCTCGTCGACCGCTACCTGACCGACCCGGTCAGCCACGAGGTCGACGCGGCGCAGGGCGCGGTGACGACCATGTCCCACCACATCCTGATCGTGAAGCCCAAGGACAAGGCGCCGGTCACCGCTGCCATCGCCTCCCGCAAGGGCCGCACCATCATCTTCGTGCGCACCCAGCTGGGCGCCGACCGCGTGGCCGAGCAGCTGCGCGAGGCCGGTGCGAAGGCCGAGGCGCTGCACGGCGGCATGACCCAGGGCGCCCGCACCCGCACCCTGGCCGACTTCAAGGACGGTTACGTCAACGTCCTGGTCGCCACCGACGTCGCCGCCCGCGGTATCCACGTCGACGGCATCGACCTGGTGCTGAACGTCGACCCGGCCGGCGACCACAAGGACTACCTGCACCGGGCCGGCCGTACGGCCCGCGCGGGCCGTACGGGCACGGTGGTCTCGCTGTCCCTGCCGCACCAGCGGCGTCAGATCTTCCGCCTCATGGAGGACGCGGGCGTCGACGCCTCGCGCCACATCATCCAGGGCGGCGCGGCCTTCGACCCGGAGGTCGCCGAGATCACCGGCGCCCGGTCGATGACCGAGGTGCAGGCCGAGTCCGCGGGCACCGCGGCCCAGATGGCCGAGCGCGAGGTCACCCACCTCGCCAAGCAGCTGGAGCGCGCGCAGCGTCGTGCGGCCGAGCTGCGCGAGGAGGCCGACCGGCTGGTCGCCCGGCTCGCCCGCGAGCGCGGCGAGACCGTGACGTCCGAGGGCTCGGCCGCGGTGGCCGAGGAGCAGGCGGTGGCCGAGGTGTCGGTGCCGGAGCAGCCGGCGGCCCACAACGTCGAACGCATCGACCGGGAAGAGGGCGCGGAGCGCGAGGAGCGTACGGCGGCCCCGTCGTCGTACGACCGGCGTGAGCGGCGCGAGGACCGTGGCGGTTTCCAGCGCGACCGGGACCGTGCGCCCCGTTCCTTCGACCGTCGTGACGACCGTGGCTCGTTCGACCGTCGTGACGACCGCGGCGGCTTCAACCGGGACCGTGACCGGGACCGCCGTGACGACCGGGGCGGCTTCCGCCGTGACGACCGGGGCGACCGCGGCGACCGCGGTGGCCGTTCCTTCGACCGTCGTGACGACCGTGGCTCGTTCGACCGCCGTGACGACCGGGGCGGCTTCCGCCGTGACGACCGCGGTGACCGGGGCGACCGTGGCGGCCGTTCCTTCGAGCGGCGCGACGACCGTGGCGGTTTCCACCGTGACCGGGACCGTGCGCCCCGTACCTTCGACCGTCGTGACGACCGCGGCTCGTTCGACCGCCGTGACGACCGGGGCGGCTTCCGCCGTGACGACCGCCCGGCCCGGCGCGACGAGCGTGGCGGGCACCGCGGCAGCGACCGCCCGTTCAACCGCGACCGCCAGGGTGACCGTCCCGGCTTCCGCTCCGGCGGCCACGAGCGCCCCTACGGCCGCCGTGACGACCACCGCGGTGGCGGCGGCGGCGGTTCCTTCGGCCGCCGCGACGACAAGCCGCGCTGGAAGCGCAACGGCTGACGCCGGGTGAACCCACCCCGCAGGGCCCGTACGACTCCTGTCGTACGGGCCCTGCGGTTTTTGACCACCCACGCCTCGCTGACCACGGCGGGTCCGGCTGCGGCCACCGTTCCGCCCCCCCATCCGGACGGACGGTGTGCGGGGCGGTCACCGCCGATCACGCCGAACTTCCGGCCGGCCACCCCGGATACCCGATCGGCGACGGGCCCTCCTCCCGCTATGCTCGGGTAGGCAACATCGCCTGGGCCCTTAGCTCAATTGGCAGAGCAGTGGACTTTTAATCCATTGGTTGTGGGTTCGAGTCCCACAGGGCCTACCGGCGTCCGCGCCATCGGGACCCCCGCTGACCTGGTCAGACGGGGGTTCCGTCGTTCCCGGCGCCTGCTCCCGCGCCGATCTGGTCGCGCAGGCCGTCACCCTCGCCGACGGGAAGGGCGACCGGGCCCGGATCGAAGCCGCGTACGACCGCGCCGCCGACGCCCTGGACGATCTGGTCGCCGCGGTCGAGCAGCACGACCAGGCCGTGACGGAGGCCGGCGTCTTCCATCGAGTATGTGCAGGTCGACCAGGGCGAGGGGGTCGTGTTCAGCGAGCCGCGTCCGGTGCCCGCGTCGAGGACCGCGCCGAAGGTGGACGCCAACCCGCACGCCGTCGCGTTCACGTACGGCGAGGGCACCCGCGCCCCGATCACCCCGGGTGTGGTGCTGGCCGTCCTGTTCGCCAAGGCCGCCGCGGGCGATGCCGGGCAGATGCCGGCGGGCGAGCGACGCCTCACCGCCGCCCCCCTCACCGACCACGCCGCCCGGCACGGTGACCGGGTGCGCGCATTCCTGGACACCGCCAACACCACCAAGGAGAAGTGAACCCATGGCTACCCCCGACCTCACTGCCGTGAAGGCCGCCGCCGCGGATGCGCGTACGGCCCTCGCCGCCCTCATCGCCGCCGCCGACGCCTACGGGCAGGCCAACACCACCGCGGGCGGGTTTCAGGGCCCGACCACGCCGCAGGTGGTCGCGTCCGTCGTCCTCGACGTCATCGGGCAGGCCCAGCACACCAGCCCCGCCGGCGACATCACCGTCCTGCGGTCGATGCAGTACGCCCGGAAGAACGTTGTTCGACTCGACCACCCGGTGGTGAACCCGTGACCGAGCCCCGAGTCCACATCACGGAGGCCGCGCCGGATCCGGCGCCGCGCCGCACGTTCACCGAGCGGTCCGGGTGGGTGTCGCCAGCCGCGCAGCGCCACGCCGAGATGCTGGCCGCCATCGAGGCCGACAACGCCCGCGACCGCTACCAGCCGCCGACGACCCGCGCCGAGCTGCTCGCCATGCGCAGCGACGACCAGGTGCGCACCTACCGCGAGCACCGCGAGGTCTACGACCGGCTCATGGGCCACACCCCGCCGACCGCACCCGCGGGCGGGGAGTGACCGCGCAGCCCGGCGCCCGGCACTCTCAACCGGGGGCCGGGCGCTGCCCATTGATCATTGTCCGTGGCATGTACCGGGCGTTTCATGTCACGGTTCAGCCATGAGTAACGACTACGACCGCATCCGCACCGGCATCGAATTCATGTCCGCCTACGTGTCCGGCAATGACCTGATGACGTCGTACGTGGCGCAACGGCGACGCGAGGACCCCATGGCAGCCGAGGCCCTTATGGATGGCGCAGCAGCCTTGTGCGCCCTGCTACTGGGCAAGATGGCCCGGGACACCGGGAAGACTCAGCATGAGCTCCTGCAAGAACTGGCCCGCGACATCCACCGGCGCGAGCAGCAGTCCGGCGACTGAGCGAGTCGCGGTCAGAGCCAGAGAGACCAGGCGCTGGCCGCCGAGCCCCACACCACACCGAGCAGGGTGAGCAGCACCGGAGCCGGATTAGGACGGCTGCGAGGCCGTGATTACACCCACCACGCCGTGATCATCACATCAGGCCTGGCCCGACGCCGCGACGATCGATGCCGCTACGCTTCCACCGGCGCCGCCGATATCAGCATGGCAGGGGGGATCGTGAGCCGACCACTACTGTTCCTCGACGTGAACGGGCCCCTCAACCCTTATGCGGCCAAGCCGGAGAAGCGTCCCGACGGCTACACCACACTCAGGGTCCCCCAAGACCGTGAGGCGCCAGAGGGCCATCGAGAACTCTCGCTCCGTCGGGGCCCCTTGCGGGTCTGGCTCAGCCCGGAGCACGGACGAGCCCTGCTCCGGCTCGGCTATGAGCTGTGCTGGGCCACCACGTGGATGGGGGATGCCAACCGGTGGATCGGCCCAGTGCTCGGCCTTCCTGAACTACCCTTCGTCGACTTCGGCGACGCCTTGTTCCAAGATCGCCCCGATGGAGTTCACTGGAAGACTCCTCCTCTGGTGGACTACGCCAACGGCCGTTCCTTCGCCTGGGTGGATGATGAACAGAGTGATCTAGACCAGGCGTACGTGACCACCCACCACAGCGCACGTGGATTTCTGCACCACGTCAACCCGCGGATCGGCCTGCGCGAGGACGACTTCCGGGCCCTTGCCGACTTCGCCCGATCTTTGGGTACTTCACAAGCCACCGGCTGAGCCTGTCCTGTCCATCGGACAGCTCTGCCCCGGGTGTCCGGTGCCACTGAACCTTGGCCGCTTGCCGCTGAAGTTTGACCGGCACGACGATGTGCGCGGCACCCGCTGTCTGGGACACTCGTTTCCATGCCTGGTGCCAGACAAGACGATTCCAAGCCATGGCGGTCCATGCGGCTTGCCGCCTGGATCTTTCCCGTGGACATCGACGGTCGGCAACGAGAGTCGTGGTCCGAGTGGACGAACTGGCGGATATTCACGCTGCTCCTCTCGGGGCCGTTCATGGTGCTTGTTGCGTTCACTGGCCTAGGCCCCGGAGTGACTTGGTGGGAACGAGGCGGTCTTGCTGCGGTCGGCGCCGCCCTATCGGCGATCTTGGTTCGCGCGGTGATCGGGTACAGGCGGCTGACAGCCTCAAATCGGCAGGGGCCGAAGACGTAGCAGCAGGCCGTCGTCGACCTCTGCCGGCGCCCCCACTGCCCTTACAAGTCGCCCCGAGTCCCAGCCGGTCAAACTTCAGTGGCAGGAAACAACCGCTCGTCAAAGTTCGGTGGCAAACGGTCAAGGTTCAGTGGCACCGGACACCGGGCTCCGCGATCATTGCGGGACAGCCGTTAGACGTACCGCGCGGTTCCTACGGATTACATATCCGCTGCGCACCCAATTGCCGCAGGTCAAGCGGGCTATGGTCACGGGGTGGGCACAGCAGCAGGCACGCAAAAGGGCCCGGCCGGATCACTCCGACCGGGCCCCTCAACTTGACCGCCCGGGAGCTCCATCGTGCGATGCTGTGGCGGTTCCGACTGGGGAGGATGCGATGACGGATAGGCCGCTGACACACAAGCAGGCGCTCGCCGCAGTGATTCAGGCTCTGGGTGGCACGTGGGACACACAGCGCGCTGTGCTGGCTCTACGTGTTGCCGGGCACGAGGCGAAGGACCAGGAGGCCGTGGAGAAGGCGGCCCGTACCAATCTCCGCGCCCTGGCCGACGACGGCGTCATCGTGAGACCGGATCCCGGCGAGGCCGTGTACCGGCTGGCGTGACCGCAACACACTGAAGCCCCCTGCACGGCCCCAACGCGGGTCGCGCAGGGGGCGTTTCGTTATGCCGTCACTCGGCTGGAGGCGGCACGGCGATCACGAACACGCCCTTCCCCTGCACGCCCTGCACCAGGCCCTCAGCCGCCAGCAACTCCAGCGCACTCTTGATAGTCCGCCTCGACACCACGCCGCCGGTCTCGACTTCCAGCTCGGACTGTGACGGCAGGCGCCGGCCGACCGGGATCTCACCGCGCCGGATGCGGTCGCGCAGCGCGTTGGCGAGCTGCACGTACATCGGCGTCATGGCGTCCCGGTCAAGCTCGATCATGCTGTGACCGTAAGAGCGCATCCCCACTGGAGATAGATTGAGCTAGTCCGTCTGAGGACGTACTAAGACGTACTAAGTTGCCGTACAGTCCCATACAAGAGGCCCCCGCGGCCGGTCAGGGCCCGGGGGTATGGCCAACGCTGTATGGGAGCGCCGACAAACATGGCAGAGCCCGCGCGCGGGCACCGCGCGTCGAACACCGTGCAGAACATCCCATGGTCCCAGGCGGAAACGGACGCGTACCGCGCCCTGCTCGACCACACGGGCGGCACCGAGACGACCGGCCCGTGCCCCGGCTGCAACAGCCCCGAACGTGACTGCGAGACCGGCAAGGCGCTGCGTAGGGCGCTCCGCGACGCCACCCGCGCCCGTCGTGACCCAAGCGCGCGGGAAGGGGGCCGATGACCGCCCGGACCCGACCTCAGCAGCTCACGCTCGCCGCCGCCCGCGCGCAGGCCGCTACCAGCGCGCTGCGGACGGGCGGCGGGTACTGCGCCATGGTGCACCCCACCGGGCCGCCCGGATCGTGCACCCGCCACCCGGGGCACCCGGGCCACCATCGGGATTGGTACCAGCGGGAAACGCCGTTGGGCCCGTACCTGGATTGGACTGACGCCGAGTACGTGTGAGACTGCCCGCCCCTGCGCCGACGGGGCGGGCGCGGCAGGACACGAAGCGGCCCCGACTTTCGAGCCGGGGCCGCTTTCGCACATCGTGGCCGGAGCCTTCTCAGCTACCCGGTTCTCGCTGGCGCCACGCGCCGATTGCAGTGGTTCGGAGTTGCGCCTGCTCAGATTCGGGATGCCTGCCATCGGCACGAACAGTGTCCATGGCGATCAAGCGGAAGTTTCGTCTGGCACTGTTGGCAGCATCGTGGGCTCTGCGTAGCTCGTCTGCAAAGTCCCGTTCCTCGGGCTGCACACCAGCCTCGTCCTGGAGCCACGAAACGGCGATGTGGGTCATCTCCGCGAGCGCAGCGGCCAGGTCAGCTGCGGCTAGAGCTACTTCTTCCGGGCCCTCCAGAATGACTTGCTCGTAGGCAGTGCTGCTGGTCAGGTCAATACCTCTGAGACGCTCCAGGGCGACCTCGCGACGCGGTGGAGCGGAGGACATTGCATCGGACACCCACCACAGTGCTTCCAATCGCGCAGAGACTTCAGCTGCGTACGTGGCGTACGCCTGCCGACGAGGCTCCCGCAGCTGAGTTGCAAGATCAGCGCGTATCTGCCGTTCCGCCTGTCGCTCCTGTGCTGCCAGTTGCAACTTCGTCTGAGACCGGGCGAGGAACCCGGTTATGCCTGCTGCGACGGCACCCCCACACGCTCCGACTACCGCACCAAGAATTCCTGCCAGCGCTGCATCCATGTGCGCATTCTGGAGCCTCAACGTACCCAGCGTGCTTGCAAGTTCACGAGAGGTCGGTGGAACGGCTTTGGCTGGGAGTTGCTTTGGTGCGAGTGATCACGGCTCATTACGCTGGCCCGCGGATCGGGCAGGGTTGTGAGCCTGCCCGATAGTGCGCGATGTTGGGTCGTGGCTTTCGCATCTGGACGTACTGCATCTGTAGTGCTCGGCGCGGTGGCGTCACACCGTCTCGGCGTCCTCGGTACGACCGTCTACCGACTGGGTATGACCCGCGGCCGGGCGACTGTCCGACGGAGCTGCGCCGGGTGCGTCGAGGGGCCGCTGGCCTGCGTCATACCGGCGCACCATGCAGTGCGTGATGTCCGGCATCACGCCCTCGGGGATCCGCCCGGACTCCCACGTGTTCCGGTACGCGCCAGCCACGATGGACACCGCGGTGCGCACCGCGTCGGACAGCGTCATACCGGTGCGGAGCATCACCGCCAGGTCGTCATACAGGTGCGCGTCGACCTTCACGGACAGGGCCTTGCCCGGCTTCGGAGGGGTGCTCACCGGCCCTCACCGCCCCGAGTGCTGCGCTCGTGCTCGAGGAACGCGGCGACCGCGGCGAACTGCGCGTCGACGGAGCGGCGGACGGCCTCCCGCTTCGCAGCCTCGGCCTCCTCGGCGGGCAGCTTGCCGCGGAGGTAGTCGACGTTCCAGGCGATGTCTCGCGGGTCCTCGGCGAGCGCGGCCGTGGCGACGGTGCGGGCCTCGGCGGCGCGGTCGAGGATGCGACGGTCGTAGTCGGGGGTGTCGTAGGGGAGGGCGAGTGCGTCGAGGACGACCGCGAGCAAGTCGCGGACGGCGTCCGGGGTACGGTCCTGCATGGGTCTGAGCTCCTTGTACCGGAGGGGTTCGGATCAAGGCCCCGTTCGGCGTTGCAGTCGCCGCGGCGGGGCCGTCGTCGTGTCGGCGGCGCGGTGGTCACGTGGTCACGGGAGTGGTCACGGATGCGCCGTACTGAGCCGACACGGGCCGGTACGGGGTGGCGGAGCCCTAGCGTGCTGAGCTGGGGAAACAGAGCGCGTCGTCATCCGGCATCACCGGGCGACACGTCCTGACCCGTATTTTTAATCCATTGGTTGTGGGTTCGAGTCCCACAGGGCCTACGGCCGCAGGAGGAGGGCAGTCCCCTCCGACCTGCTCCGCAGCGCCCGGTTCGGCTTCGGTCGGTCCGGGCGCTGCGGCGTCTTCGCGGCCCGGGGCGCGGCGTGGGTCAGGCTGTGGGCCTTGGGGTTCTCCAGGTGGTCTGGAGGGCGGCGCCCACCTGGTCCCCCGTTCTGCGCCCGAGGGTGAGGGAGCCGTCGGATTCCAGGCGGGGGGCGTGGCCGAGCGGGGAGCCGTACTCGAAGCGGCAGTCGCTCAGGTGGAGCAGGCCGACGAGTTGTGCGCGCACCGCCTCCACCACCGCGTCGGGTGAGGTCGCCTCCCTGGCCGGCTGGGCCGCGTGGTCGCCGTCCTGGTGGCCGTGTTCGAGTCGGTGCACCGCACGTACCGGCGCATCGGCGCGGCCCCGCACCTCGGCGAAGTCCCCGCACGGCCGGAGCCGTGCCACAGGGTCGTCGTCGTTCCCGTCGGCGCCGTGAACCTGCTCACCAGCGAGGCCATCAGCGCCGCGCTGTCACTGGGTGACGAGGTCCGCGCCGTCAGCGTCGTGCACCCCGAGGACCGTGACGCCCCCTCCGCCGACGAGGTCCACGCCGCCTGGAACGCCTGGCGGCCCGGTGTCCCCCGCACCGTGCTGCACAGCCGCACCCGTTCCCTGCCCCGGCCCTTCGTCGACCATCTGCGCGCGCTGGCCGCCCAGGAGCGGCAGGACCGGATCGTGGTCCTCATCCCGGAGATGCACCTGCCCAGGCCCTGGCAGCGGCTTCTGCAGAACCAGCGTGGTGCCGTCCTGGACCGCGCCATCCGCCGCCACACCGATGCCGTCATCTGCCGCCTCCGGTTCCGCATCCACCTCGGTCACTGACCCTCACCGACCGGCGGCGGCCCACCCGCTTCGCGTGCGCGGCTCCGCCACGGTGGGGCCCCGCCCGCGATCGGCGGGGTCGGTCACACTGGAGCCAGTCCGCCGCCGAGAGAGAGGGCGTCGATGCCCCACCCGTACGTCCTGCTGTCCGCCGCCGTCTCGCTCGACGGCTACCTGGACGACACCGGTCCCGAGCGCCTGCTGCTCTCCAGCCCCGCCGACTTCGACCGGGTCGACGAGGTGCGGGCGTCGGCCGACGCGATCTTGATCGGGGCCGGCACCCTGCGGGCCGACAACCCGCGGCTGCTGGTGAACTCTCCGGCGCGGCGGGCCGCCCGCCGCGCCGCCGGGAAGCCGGAGTACCCGCTGAAGGTCGCGGTCAGCGCCTCCGGCGAGCTGGACCCCGGGGCGCCCTTCTGGCACACCGGCGGCGAGAAGGTCCTCTACACGACCGACGAGGGCGCGCTGCGGCTGCGGCGTACGGGCCTGGCCGCCGATGTCGTGCCGCTGGGCGCCGAACTCGGCTGGCCCCGGCTGCTCGAGCACCTGCACGACGTACGCGGGGTGCGCCGGCTCATGGTCGAGGGCGGCGGGACCGTCCACACACAACTGCTCCAGCAGCAGCTCGCGGACGAGGTGCAGCTCGTGCTCGCCCCTCTGTTCGTGGGGGACGCGGACGCGCCCCGGCTGTTCGGGCCCGGGACCTACCAGGGCGGGCGGCTGCGGCTGGTGGAGACGCGGACCATCGAGGACGTCGTCCTCGTGCGCTACGAGCCCACCGCCCCCGGCACCGCCGGCCGCGCCGTGCCCGCGGACCGGCACTGGCTCCGGCTCGCCTGCGAACTGGCGGCCCAGTGCCCGCCGTCCCGGACCGCGTTCAGCGTGGGCGCCGTGGTGGTCGCCGCCGACGGGACCGAACTCGCCCGCGGGTACTCGCGGGAGGGCGGCGACCCGGTCGTGCACGCGGAGGAGGCGGCGCTGGCCAAGGTCGACCCGGCGGATCCGCGGCTGCCGGACGCCACGGTGTACAGCAGCCTGGAGCCGTGCGCCCGCCGCGCCTCCCGGCCGCGTCCGTGCGCCCGGCTGATTCTGGACGCCGGGGTGCGACGGGTGGTGACGGCGTGGCGGGAGCCGGACACGTTCGTCGAGGGCGCCGACGGGACCGGGGTGCTGGCGGCCGGTGGCGCGGACGTCGTCGTGGTGCCGGAGTTCGAGGAGCGGGCCATGGAACCGAACCGCCATCTGCTCGGCTGAACGGGGCCCCGTCGCACGGCCGGGAACCGTGTGACGAATGGTGGAAGGTGAGGTGGGTGCGAGCAGCCTTCCGGATGGCATATACTGGTGTCACAACGACGCGGGGTGGAGCAGCTCGGTAGCTCGCTGGGCTCATAACCCAGAGGTCGCAGGTTCAAATCCTGTCCCCGCTACTGAAGGCTCAGGGCCGGAATCCGATCAATGGATTCCGGCCCTGAGTGTTTCACGGGCACGCGTCTCTCCTTGAGGCGCAGTCAACTCGCCCGGTTTTCGGTGGTCATGGACCGTAAGGTCGCGCCGGAAGGTTTAGTGATCAAGCCGAACGGCTTGGAATCCGAGCCCCGAGTCTATTAACGTTCGATAACGCAGCACGGTCGTCCCAGCCGTCACAAGAGGCGGCTCCGTGCACGCACGCCGAATCCCGCAAGGGAACCGGGGAACCACCAACTTGGGGTGAATCGAGCGTAACCGCCGTGTACTCACGGCTTGTTTACGCGCGTAGGAGACCTTCCCGCTCCGAACCCGTCAGCTAACCCGGTAGGCGAGACGGAAGGAAAGGAGTGCGCCTTCGTGGCGTCCAACCCGCCTGTCCCGGAAGCCCCGTTCGCGCCGAGCCGGCAGCACGGAGAGACCTTCGGCTACGACAGCCGCCGCGCCGACGAGGGCCCCTGGGAGGAGTGGAACCCCACCGCGGAGTCCATCCGTCCCGTGCGCGGTCGGCACCGCGTCGCCAAGCAGCGCGGCGGCGGACTCGCCCGCAGTTCCACCGTTCTCGGTGTCGGCGTCATCGCCGCGGTCGGCGCGGGCGGCATGGCGAGCGCCAACAGCGGCAAGCCGCCGGTGTCCATCTCGCTGCCCGACCTGCCCTCCGTGGGCTCCCTGTTCGAGGACTCCGACGCCGCCCCCGCGGGCTCGTCGACCGCGCTCAGTGGCGTCGGCCTGACCACCGCCGAGGCCGAGGACGGCACCTCGGACGCCGGCGAGGTGCTGCGCAACCGGATCATGGCGCAGGCCGAGCAGCAGCAGGTCCAGATCGAGGCCAAGGCCCAGGCTGATGCCGAGGCCGCCGTCGCCAAGAAGGCCGCCGAGGAGGCGGCGAAGGCGCGGGAGACGGCCGAGGCCAAGGCCGCCGCCGAGAAGAAGAAGGCGGAGGAGGAGGCCAAGCGGAAGGCCGAGGAGGCCGCGAGGAAGGCCGAGGAGGCCCGGCTGGCCGAGCTGGCCAGGCAGTACGCGCTGCCCACCTCCTCGTACACGCTCACCTCCACCTTCGGCCAGGCCGGTTCCATGTGGTCCTCCGGCTACCACACCGGCCTCGACTTCGCCGCGCCCACGGGCACCCTGCTCAAGGCGATCCACACCGGCACCATCACCGAGGCCGGCTGGGCCGGCTCCTACGGCTACCGCACGATCCTCACCCTCGAGGACGGCACCGAGCTGTGGTACTGCCACCAGTCGTCGATCAGCGTCAGCGTCGGCCAGAAGGTCAGCACGGGCGACGTGATCGGCCGCGTGGGCGCCACGGGCAACGTCACGGGGCCCCACCTCCACCTGGAGGTCCACCCGGGCGGCCAGTCCACCGGAATCGACCCGCTGGCGTGGCTGCGCGGCAAGGGCATCACCCCCTGACGGACATGGACCGGTCTCACCCCTGACGAGCCTGTGAGAGCGGTTTGCGCAACCTTTGCGGCCGGATGCGGCCCGGCCCGGAATGGGTCGCTCCGGCGCGGTTGTTGATGTTGGGCATGACTTCTCTACGCAAACTGGGTTCGTCCGATCTCGAGGTCTTCCCGCTCGCCCTCGGCGGCAACGTCTTCGGCTGGACCGCCGACCAGGAGCAGTCCTTCGCCGTCCTCGACGCCTACACGGCCGCCGGAGGCAACTTCGTCGACACCGCCGACTCCTACTCCGCGTGGGTGGAGGGCAACCAGGGCGGCGAGTCCGAGACGATCATCGGCAAGTGGATCAAGGAGCGCGGCAACCGCTCCGACGTCGTCATCGCCACCAAGGTCAGCCAGCACCCCGACTACCAGGGTCTGAGCGCCGCGAACATCAAGGCCGCGGCCGACGCCTCCCTCAGGCGCCTGGGCACGGACCACATCGACCTGTACTACACGCACTTCGACCAGCCGGAAGTCCCCGTCGAGGAGATCATCGGCGCGCTCGACGAGCTGGTCAGGGCGGGCAAGGTGCGGCACATCGCCGCCTCCAACATCTCCGCCGAGCGCCTCCAGGAGTCCCTGGACTTCTCCGACCGCGAGGGTCTGGCCCGCTACGTGGTGCTCCAGCCGCACTACAACCTGGTCTCGCGCGACACCTACGAGGGCGGGCTGGAGAACGTCGCCGAGCGGTCCGGCCTGGCCGCCGTTCCGTACTACGCGCTCGCCTCCGGCTTCCTGACCGGCAAGTACCGGCCCGGTACGACGGTGGACAGCGCGCGGGCGCAGGGCGCGGCCAAGCACCTCGAGACCGAGCGCGGCCGCGAGGTCCTCACGGCCCTGGACGAGGTCGCCCGGGCCCATGACGCCGAGGTCGCCACGGTGGCCCTGGCCTGGCTCGCCGCGCAGCCGACGGTGACCGCCCCGATCGCCTCGGCGCGGACGGTGGAACAGCTCCCGGCACTGCTCGGGGTCGCGGAGCTGCGGCTGACGGAGGAGGAGCTCGGGAAGCTGACGCGGGCGTCGGCGTAACTCCCGTCCCCGGCCGCTACGGCTGCGTCCGGTACGGGTTGTACGAGGGATACGGCGCCGCCGGTCCGTACGACCCGTACCCCAGCGGCCGGGGGTGCACTCCGTACACCCCGTACCCCGGCCAGGGGGGCGCGGCCATGGGCGTCGTCATCCTGGCCGCGTGGTCCAGCGCGGGCTGCGCCACCTCCCGCCTGCGCCACAGCTCGTGCAGCAGCTCCCGCTCCCGTACGGCGAAGTCGGCGCCAGCCCGCCCCAGGCGCCCGCGGTGCCGGAGGAACGCCAGCGAGGTCGCGTACGCCTCGTACTGGGCGACCGTGCGCGCCGCCGTCCTGCCGAGGTGGCGCCGGGCGTGGTCGCGGGCCAGTCTGCGCGCCCGCATGGAGGCCAGGGCGAACGGTTCGGCCGGAGTCAGCCATCCGGCGGCGGTGTACGCGGGCAGCTCCTCGCGCACGGTCCTCAGCTCGCGCTGCCGGGTCCAGACGACCAGCCAGGTCAGCAGCCCGAACGCGGGCACCATGAAGGCGGCGTACACCGCGAAGAAGCCGTACTCGCCGAAGGTCGCCGAGCCGTTCCACAGGGCGTGCATGCCCATCGCGAGCAGCAGCCCGGCCGGTGGCGGCAGCAGGCGGCGCAGGCGGATGTTCCCGGACATCGCGGCGATGCCGAAGCCGATGCCGGTGAGCACGGTGAACATCGGGTGCGCGAACGGCGACATGATGACGCGGACGAAGAAGGTCGCAGCGGTGACGGAGGCGATGCCCCGGTCACCGGTGAGCTGGTCGGTGCCGAAGGCGTTGCCGAGGTAGAGGATGTTCTCGGTGAACGCGAAGCCGGTCGCGGTCACCCCGGCGATGACGACCCCGTCGACGATGCCCGTGAAGTCGCGTCTGCGGAAGAGGAAGACCAGCAGGACGGCGGCGGCCTTCGCGGACTCCTCCACGACCGGCGCTATCACGGTCGCGCCCAGGGTGTCCGCGCTCGCGGGATCGGCGGTCGCCGTGGCGATCCAGTGGGTGGCGAAGCTGTTGGCGACGATCGCGATCAGGGCCGCCGCGCAGGCGCCCCAGGCGAAGGCGAACACCAGGTTCCGCCAGGGGCCGGGCTCGACCCGGTCCAGCCAGCGGAAGGCGGCCGTCAGCAGCGGTACGGGCAGCACCGCGAGCCCGAGCCCGACGAGGAACCCCTCGGTGCCGGTCTGCCGGCGTACGAGGGCGAGGATGACCAGCCCGGAGAGGGCGAGCAGGGTGACGAGGGCGCCGTACCTGACCCATCGCCGCTGCCACCAGTGCGCGTGGCGGGACGTGCCGCCGGGAACGCCGGGAGGTGTCGGGTACGGGGGGCAGGTGGCCACGGCATCGGCCCTCACGAGGTCACCTGGGCACGCGGCGGAAGAGCAGATCGTTCACCACATGACCCTTCTCCAGTCCCTGGCCCTCGAAACGGGTCAGCGGCCGGAAGCCGGGACGTGGCGCGAAACCGCCGTCGGCCTGGGTGTTCTCGAAGTCCGGGTGCGCCGTCAGCACGTCGAGCATCTGCTGCGCGTACGGCTCCCAGTCCGTCGCGCAGTGCACGACCGCCCCGGGCCTGAGCCGGGTGGCGGCGAGCGTCAGGAACTCCGGCTGGATCAGCCGCCGCTTGTGGTGCCGCTTCTTCGGCCAGGGGTCGGGGAAGTAGACGCGCAGCCCGTCGAGGCTGTCGGGGGCGAGCATCTCGCGCAGCAGGATGATGGCGTCGCCGTTGCCGACGCGGACGTTGCCGAGCCCGTGCCGGTCGGCGAGGCTCAGCAGGTTGCCCTGGCCCGGGGTGTGCACGTCGACGGCGAGGATGTTGGTGTCCGGGTCCTCGGCCGCCATCCGGGCGGTGGCCTCGCCCATCCCGAAGCCGATCTCCAGCACGACCGGGCGCGCGTTCCCGAACAGCTCGGCGAGGTCGATCACCCGCTGCCCGTCGATGTCCAGCCCCCAGGCGGGCCACAGCCGCTGCAACGCGTCCGCCTGCCCCGCGGTCACCCGGCTCCGGCGCGGCTGGAAGCTGCGGATCCGCCGCTCGAAGTGCGAGCCGGCCGGATCGGCCTTGGGCCCGTCGGGGAAACGCGGCTCCCCCTTGGCCCGGGTGTGCCGCACGGACACGCCGGGCGTGTGCCGGGGCAGCTCACCGGGGGCGGGAGCCTGGGGGGTGTTCACCGAGTCAGTCACAGTGGGAACGATTTTACGTGGGGCCGGCACGAACCGGCCCTCAAGGCCGACAGGACCCGGCGCGCCCTTCACGTCGACGCCAGCACGGCCAGGGCCCTCCTCGCCACCTCGCGCCCGATCGGCAGCGAGGCGGTCGCCGCGGGACTGGGCGCGTTGAGCACATGCACCGCCCGGGCGCCCTCCCGGATCAGGAAGTCGTCCACCAGCGTGCCGTCCCGCAGGACGGCCTGCGCCCGCACCCCGGCGGCGGCCGGCACCAGGTCCTCCTCCCGCACCCCCGGCATCAGCCGGCGCACCGCCTGCGTGAAGGCGCCCTTCGACACCGACCGCCGCAGCTCCCCGGCCCCGTACCGCCAGTGCCGGCGGGCGATCCGCCACGACCCGGGCCAGCCCAGCGTCCCCGCCAGCTCCCTCGGCCGTACGACCCCCCATCCGTAGCCCTCGCGGGCCAGCGCCGGCACCGCGTTGGGCCCGATGTGCACACCGCCGTCGACCCCGTGGGTGAGATGCACGCCGAGGAAGGGGAACGCCGGGTCGGGCACCGGATACACCAGCCCACGCACCAGCTCCGGCCGCGCCAGCTCGTAGTACTCCCCGCGGAACGGCACGATCCGCACCCCGGGCTCGTCCCCGGTCAGCCGCGCCACCTCGTCGCAGTACAGCCCCGCGCAGTTGACCAGCACGCGCGCGCGGACGACGTCACCGCGCCCCGTCAGGACGGCCACCCCCAGCTCGGGGCGCCGGTCCACCCGCACCACCCGGGCCCCGTACCGGATCTCCGCGCCGGACGCCTCCGCCAGCTGCCGGGCCACCGCCGTGAAGTCGCAGATCCCCGTCGTCCCCACGTGGATCGCGGCCAGTCCGCGGATCTCCGGCTCGTACTCCTCGATCTGCGCGGGGCCCAGCTCGCGCACCGGAATGCCGTTCTCCCGGCCGCGCTGCACCAGTGCGTGCAGCCGGGGCAGCTCCTCCCGCCCGGTCGCCACGATCAGCTTGCCGGTCACCTCGTGCGCGATGCCGTACTCGGCGCAGAACTTGACCATCTCGGCGGCGCCCCCCGCCGCGTACCGCGCCTTCAGCGAGCCCGGCCGGTAGTAGATCCCGCTGTGGATCACCCCGCTGTTGCGTCCCGTCTGGTGCCGGGCCGGGCCCTGCTCCTTCTCGAGCACGGTCACGCGCGTGCCCGGCGCGGCGCGCGTGATCGCGTACGCCGTCGACAGGCCGACGATGCCACCTCCGATCACCAGCACGTCGCAGTCGTAAGCGATGTCCGGCCGCACCTGCTCCACCTCCCGCCTCGATAGTGCACTGCGCCACTGACAATGCCCTCGAACCGGCGGGACCGCGCGGCCGGGGTGCCCGGCCGGGCGGGACTCAGGCCGGAGTCATCAGCAGCGGGCGGGCCCGCTCGCGCAGCTCGACCACGCGTGGCTCGTCGCGGTAGGGCTCGAGCCGGTGCAGGAGGTCCTTGACGTACTCCGTGGTGCGCGCGGAGGAGATCCGCCCGGCGACCTCCACGGCCCGCACGCCCTGCTCGCAGGCCGCGTCCAGATTGCCGGACTCCAGTTCGGCGACGGCCGAGACGACCAGTCTGAGGCCGTGCGAGCGGACGAACTCCTCCGTGGGCTTGGACAGCGCCTGCTCGGTGAAGCGGCGGACCTGGCGGGGTGCCTTCAGATCCCGGTAGCACTCGGCGGCGTCGGCGGCGAACCGGTCGTAGCCGTAGAAGCCGAGCCAGGACGGGTCGTTGTCCCCGTCGCGGGACCGCTCCAGCCAGCCCTCGGCCGCCTTCAGGGCGGCGCCGGCCGCCTGGGCGTCGCCCGCGCGCGCGTGGGCACGTGCCTCGACGAGCCGGAAGAAGCTCATGGTGCGGGCCGTGGCCAGGCCCCGGTTGCGCTCCAGGGCGGCCTGCGCGAGGTCGACGCCCTCGTCGCCGAAGCCGCGGTAGGTCGCCTGGAGGGACATGGAGGCCAGGACGTAGCCCCCGAGGGGCACGTCGGCGGCGGCACGGGCCAGGCGCAGCGCCTGGATGTAGTAGCGCTGCGCGGCCTCCTGCTGGCCGGTGTCGAAGGCCATCCAGCCCGCGAGCCGGGTCAGTTCGGCCGAGGCGCCGAACAGGGCCCTGCCGACCTCGTCGGAGTACGAGGCGAGCAGCAGCGGCGCCGCCTCCACGCGTAAGCACTCCGGCACCATCGACGAACGCCAGTCGCCGCCTCCGTACTTGGAGTCCCAGCGCCTGGCGTCCTCGGCGGCCTCCCGCAGCTTCCGCACATCGCTGTGGCCGACTTTGATCGGTGCGCCGGAGGCCTCAGCAGGGCTCGCCTCGCGCGCCACCGAACTGTCGGCCGGGGTTATCAGCCAGCGCGAGGCGGGCGTTGCGTATGCGCTCACTGCGAACGATCCGGCGAGCGACTGCCAGATGCCGCCGGAGCCGGCCCGGCGGCCGGCGAGGTCGAGCCGGTACAGCTCCGTCGCCGACTTCACCGCCTGGCCCACGTCCCTGGGGAAGGCGAGGCCCACTTCGGGTGCGGGATCCGCGTCCGCCAGGCCGATCTCGTGGAGCGGTACCGGGCGGCCGAGCTTCTGCCCGATGGCGGCCGCGATGAGGTGCGGGGCCGCACCCTGCGGCACCATCCCCTTCGAAACCCAGCGCGCCACCGAGGTCTTGTCGTAGCGAAGTGTCAACCCGCGCTGGGCGCCGAGGTCGTTGACGCGCCGCGCGAGTCCTGCGTTGCTGATTCCCGCGAGGGCGAGAACGGCGCCGAGCTTTTCGTTCGGCCCGCGTTGCTCCCTGGACATGCGCCACCCCTCGACACAGACGGCTGCCGCGCTGGCATAACCACGCGGCATTCGTAAACCCAGCGTAGTTCGCCGCATCCCAAGCGTTAAGGGGCATTCTTCCGGATGGCGGGATTGTGGCCCGCACGGAAGTGCGGTCCCTGCACGCAGGGTTGCGGCGTGCCCCCGATGTGTGGCCGTGCGCCCGTCCGTGCGCTCTTCTCCGGCCACCGGGGGAGCGGTTCCATGGTCCCGCGTGGGTCGGCCCGCTGTACTGGATCCGGTGGGCTGGGGGACACCGCCGCCTTCATCCCCGCGGGTGGCGGAACGGTCCGGGGGGCGAACTCCGCCTCCCGGACTGCGTATTGTCTGCGCGATGCGCAGAGCGAGTACGGAGCGTGCGCACACGTGTCCCCATGGCGTGGAATTGGCCGAAAATCGATCCCGCTTCCCAGGGCCGACTACGGCTCTCACCACGGCACTTGAGGGCGCGAAGGGTGTTGTGGGGAGCGCATCAGGGGGCGCATTCGAGTCGCGAAGGCCTTGCGCGGTACGGGCGTTCGCCACCACCGCGGCAGGCGCACGGGGGCGTGTGCGGTGCACCGAAGGCGGCTCCGCCTCCCCTCCGGCGCGCCTCCTTCGTGGCAGCATGGTGACCCGGTTCGTTGCGGTGCACTGGTTGCCCACAGGCGGTGGAGGCTTCGATGCGGTGGTTGGTGGGATGGAGCAGCACCGCCGCGGGCGTTACCGGGCTCGGCTCCGCCGGTGCCACCGGACACGACGGCCAGACCCTGCACCCGGTGGGCTCCCAGCTCCTGTGGGGCGACCCCGACCCGCTGTGGGCGGTCGGCGACTGGCGCCCGGACGAGGTCCGCGTGGTGCAGGCCGACGCCCGGACCAGGATCGCGGTGCTCGGCATCTGCGGGGCCTCCGACGAACAGCTGCGGGTCGGCCTGTTCGCCGCGCGCGGGGGCGCGCTCAGGCATCTGACGGCCTGGCCGGGAAGCTATACCGCCGTCGTGCAGGTGGACCGCCGCATCACCGTCTGCGGCGATCTCGCCGGAGCCCGCCCGGTGTTCCACACCCCGTGGGCCGGCGGCACGGCGTACGCGACGGCCGCGCTGCCGCTGGCCGACCTCATCGAGGCCAACCTCGACTTCGGTCACCTGGCCGCCCTGCTGGCCGCCCCCGACGTACCGGCCGCGCTGGACGACTCCACGCCCTACGAGGGCGTACGGCGCATCCCGCCGGGGCACGCGCTGATCCTGCGGGCGGGGGCGCGTGAGGTCGCCGGGTACGAGCCGGTCGCCTCGCTCGCGGTGGCCGCACCGCCGGCCGACCCGGACAGCGCGGTCGGCGCGGTGCGCGACGCGCTGGTGGAGGCCGTCCGCGCCCGGCTGTCCGCGCCCCGGCACGTACCCGACGTCGACCCCGGCCCGGTGCCCGGCATGGGCCCCGCCGAGCGCCGCGCGGCTCGCGGGATGCCGGTGCCGGGCATCGGGGCCGACCTGTCCGGCGGACCGGCCTCGGGCACGCTCGCGCTGCTGGCCGCCGGGCTTCCGGGCCGGCCGGGCACCCTCCTGGGCCACGGCACGGGAGCGGGGGAGCGCCTGCTCGCGGTCACCTTCAACGACCTGACGGCCGACGGGCGCGAGGCCGAACTGGAGCGCGCCGGGACGCTCGCGGCCAACCCCCGCCTGCACCACGTGGTGGTGACCGGCGGCGAGGACGTGCTGCCCTACGCCGAGCTGGACGGCCCCCTCACCGACGAACCCGGCCCGTCCCTGGTCGCGGCGGCACGGCACCGCGCACGGCTCGCGGCGGGCAGCGCGGACCACTTCACCGGCCACGGTGCCCGGCAGGTCCTGGACGCCCACCCGGCGCGCCTGGCCGACCTGCTGATGGACCGCAAGCGCCGCCACCTGGTCCGGCCCGTCGCCGCGCTCGCCAAGGCCGACGGATCGGTCATGGTCCCCGCGCGCGTGTACGGCGCGGCGCGGCGGCTGGCGAGGACGCCCTACCGCGCGGGACTCGACCTCCTCGCCGAACGGCTGATGCACCGCCGCTTCGACGAGCCCGGGGGCACCGTCGGGGCGTCGCTGGCCGCACTCACCTGGGCGAGACCCGGGCCGGCGGCCCGGTGGCTGACCGGAGAGGCACTGGCTGAAGTATCGGTTCGCCTGCAAGGGACGACGACCCGCTCGGGGGTGGGGCCCGGGCAGCGGCCGGGCGACTACCGCGCGCGTGCCGCCCTGGCCCGGCAGGCGGCGGACCTGCGGGTGCTCGAACAGGCGGCCGAGGTCCGCTCCCAGCGGCTGCACACGCCCTTCCTGGACAACCAGGTCGTCCGCGCCTGCCGGGCCCTGCCGGAGGCCCTGCGGGTGCAGCCGGGCGCCCGTGCGGTGATCCTGCGCACGGTCCTCCAGGGCGCCGGGGTGGGCGACCTGCCACCCGGCTGGGGCGCCCCCTCGCACGCCTCGGCCGCGGCGGCGTCCCGCACCGGCCTGCGCGTGGCCGTGAACGACCTGGTGGACCTGTTCGCCACCCCCCTGCTCGCCGAGGCCGGCCTGGTGGAGGCCCGTGTGGTCCGCAAGGCCCTGCGCGCGGCGGCGCAGGGCGAGCCGCTGCCGCTGGACGGCCTGGCGGAGCTGGTGTCCCTGGAACTGTGGCTGCGGCGCCTGCTGTCCCGCCGCGGTACCTGCTGGACCGGCACACCCGCGCGTGCCCGCGCGGTACCGGCGGGCATCGCCCCGCAGCGGGGCGCGCTGGCCTCCGGCGGCCGGCCGAGCCCTACCGGCAGGTGAACCCGGACTCGGCCCAGTCCGCGAGGGCCACGGTGTCGAAGGCGCTGTGCGGCTCGACGACCAGCCGTACGGTCCGGTGGCCGGCGAGGCTCACATGGACGGGGACGGCCGGGTCACCGCCCGCGATCGTCCCCGAGCTCCACACGCGGACGCCGTCGGCGTACACCGAGAAGGAGACCCGGCCGAGCCCGGCCGTCAGATCGTCGACGCCGACCACGGCGTCGTAGGCGGAGCACTCCCGGTTGAGGTCGATGGTGACGGAGGACTCGCCGTGCACGGTCACCCCGTGCGCGTACCGCTTGTCGGCGATCGACAGGCTGTGGCGCTGCCACACCCAACTGCTCGCGCCGAGCCGCACCTCGGGGCGGGTGCCGTCTCCGGTGATGTCGTACTTCAGCTCGTTCAACGGGTAGACCACCGGCGCGGGAGGAGGAGTCGGCGTCGGCGGGGGAGTCGGCGTGGGCCCGGGCGCGGGCTGCTTGGTCGGGGCGGGCGTCGGCGACGGTGACGGCTCGGGTGCCGGTGTGGGGGTGGCGGCGGGGGGCGGCGTCGCCGCGGCGGGAGGCACCGCAGGCTTGGCGCTCGGTGCCGGCTTCGGCTTCGGCGCGGGCTTCGGCGGCTCGGGTTTCGGCTTCGGTGCCGGCCTCGGCGGCTCCGGCGTCGGGGTCGGTGCGGGCGGTGGAGGGGGCGTCGGTGTCGGCGGTTGCGGCTCGACGACCGGGACGGACGCGGCGGGCCGCGCCTCCGGTTTCCCGACCGGGGCCTCCCGACCGACCAGCGCGAGCGCGACCGCCGCGGCGGCCACGGCGACCACACCGGCCGCGATCCCCGCCTTGATCGGCGCACCCAGCCCCTCCGAGGCCCCCGCGCCCCCGCCACCGGAGGCACCCCCGGACGCGGCACTCGCGGCCCCTGCCGCGCCCGCCGCACCCGCGCCGCCGGCGACGATGCCGAGCGCCTTGGCGTACCCGGCGGCGCCGAACCAGCCGATGACGGCGACCGGGACCACGGCGGGGATGCCGCCGGCGACCTCCGCGATCTGGGTGGCCGCCAGCCGGCACTTGGCGCACTCCTCCAGGTGCTTGCGCAGCCCCCGCTCGGCACGGGTGCGCAGCTTGCCGCGGGCGTAGCCGCCGAGTTGGTCGGCGTACCGGGCGCACTCCTCGTCGGCGGTGAGGGCGGCACTGACGTGGGCCTGGAGGTAGGCCTGCCGCAGACCTTCCCGGGCCCGGCTGGCCAGCACCCGCGTGCCGTTGGCGTCCAGCCCGAAGAGCGTGGCGACCGCGCTCGGCGACTCGTCCTCGACCTCCGTGTGCCACAGCACGGCCTGCCACCGCTCGGGCAGCGAGCGGAAGGCCCGCATGGCCATCGACTGCTCGGCCTCGTGCATCGCGCGCACGTCGGCGCCGAGGTCCAGGCCCGCTCCGAAGGAGCCGGTGGACGCGGCGTCGTCCGACAGCTCCGCGGCCCGCGCCGCCTGCGCGGCGAACACCGCGAAATCGTCGACCAGTTGCTCGCGCCGGGCGGTGCTGGTCCACCGCGCGGCGACCCGCCGGACGGTGGTGAGCAGATAGGCGCGTACGGCGTGCTCGGGGCCGGAACCGCCGCGCACCGCCTGAAGCACCCGGGCGAACACCTCGGCGGTCAGGTCGTCGGCGGTGTGGGAGTCCCGGCAGCACGTGCGCGCGTACCGGCGTACTGCGTCGGCGTGGCGCCGGTACAGCTCCTCGTACGCGCTGTCGTCGCCCGCGCGCACCCGCCCGATCAGCTCGGCGTCCGACGGCGGCAGGTCCGCCGAGAGCGCGGGCTCCGCCGCGGAAGGCGGCGGTTCACGCGCCTCGGGCCGCTCGCGCTGCCCCGGTACGCCGCCGTGTGCTGCCGGGGAGCCGCCCTGTGCCGGTACGCCGCCCCGTGCCGGGGGGCCTCCCTTGGCCCGCCCGGTGCCGCGCGGAACCCCGGACGGTCCGCCCTGGGCCGGCACCTGCGGAGAATCCGGCCCGTCCGTCCGCGACCCGCCGTCACCGACGACGTCATCACGCCCGTCAACGCTCATCGCGCAAACGCCCCCGAAGTCGGCCAGACCGTCCCGATCACCGGGCCAGACTGCCACACCGACCGCCACCGGGCCCCGGCGGCAGGGATCCTCCACTCGTCCGTGGGGCCCGGTCGTACCCGGGTACCGTCCTCACCCGTAGGAGGAAGGCCCGCAGGACACGTCTCACGCGGGGACCACGGCTCACGCGGGCCGCGAGCGCAACCCCTCCAGCAGGATGTCCAGCAGCCGGGCCGAAGCGGCGGCCTGCTGTGCCGCGTCCGGCAGCGAGGGTGCCGCCGTCGCGATGACCAGCAGCACGTCCGACACCGACACGTCCGGCCGCAGTTCGCCCGCCGCGCGCGCCCGCTCCACGAGCCGGCCCACGACCTCCAGCAGCGCCGCCGCCCCCGCGTCGTCCTCCACCGCGCCGGACTTGAGCGCCGCCCCGTCGGTCACGAGCCTGAGCTCCCCGGAGCCCGGCTGGGCGCGCTGCTGCGGCACCCGGGGGTCGGCCCGGTCCTCGGCGACCGAGACCCGCAGCACCTGCGGCGGCAGCAGCCGCCCGGCGCCGGAGGCCACCGACGTCCGCAGGAAGCGGGAGAGCGCCGACCACGGCTCGTCCTCCTGGCCGAGCGCGGCCCGCGCCTGGTCGGCCAGCCGGGACGTCTCCTCCTCGGCTATCCGCCGCACCAGGACGTCCTTGCTCGGGAAACGCCGGTACACCGTGCCGACGCCGACGCGCGCGCGCCGCGCCACGTCCTCCATCGGCGCGCCGTACCCCAGTTCGCCGAAGACCTCGCGGGCCGCCCGCAGCACGTGCTCGAGGTTGCGCTGTGCGTCCACGCGCAGCGGCGCCGTCCGGCCCGTCCGGGGCTCGTCCCCGCGCGCGTTGCCCGCCGTAGCGCCCATCGCCCCGCCACCGGGTGGCACGGCGGACGCGGTGGACCAATGAGTGCCCTGAATGTGCATATGTGATCCCCCGGTAATGACGTCTCCCCCCGGAGACTCTCCCCGTTCCTGATTCCGGAGTGCGCGGAACGGGATCACGCACGATCGGGCCCGCCCCCGAGATCCGGAGGTACTCGGCGGGCTCGCTCGGACCACATCCCCCACACCCCGTCGACACACGAACATAGTTGAGAGGGAGTCAATTCAGAAGGGGCAGGTTCCGCACGGAGCGCCCCCCGATCGGAGTACGAGCCGCATACGTCCGTATTGCGCCCCCTTCCGCCCCCCGGCGTACACCCACTGACCTGCGCCCTTTCCTCATACGTCGATAATTCGGCCAACCCCGCGCCGCTCCGGCCGACGGTCACACAATTCGTCGGGGCTGTGGACAAACGAGAGCGTCGGGTGCGTCATGGGATGGTGAAGGAACGTGCGCGCATTCTCGTTGTCGGCGGCGGCTACGTCGGGATGTACACGGCCCTGCGCCTGCAGCGGCGGATGAAACAGGAGCTCAGTCGGGGCGAGGCGGAGATCACGGTGGTCACGCCCGATCCCTATATGACGTATCAGCCCTTCCTGCCCGAGGCCGCGGCCGGCGCGATCTCCCCCCGGCACGTCGTCGTCCCGCTGCGCCGCGTACTCGACCGGTGCCGCATCATCGTCGGCGAGGCCACCTCCATCGACCACGCGCACCGCACCGCGACCCTCACCACCCTCGCCACGGAGGAGACCGGGGGCACCGAGAAGCTGACGTACGACGAACTCGTCCTCGCCCCGGGATCCGTCTCGCGCACCCTGCCCATCCCCGGCCTGATCGACTACGGCATCGGCTTCAAGACCGTCGAAGAGGCCATCGGCCTGCGCAACCACGTCATCGAGCAGATGGACATCGCCTCCTCCACCCGCGACCCCGCGATCCGCGACGCGGCCCTCACCTTCGTCTTCGTCGGCGGCGGGTACGCGGGCGTGGAGGCGCTCGGCGAACTGGAGGACATGGCCCGCTACGCCGCCCGCTACTACCACAACGTCAAGCCCGAGGACATGAAGTGGATCCTCGTCGAGGCCTCGGACCGCATCCTGCCCGAGGTCGGCGAGGAGATGGGCCGCTACACGGTCACCGAACTGCGTCGCCGCAACATCCAGGTCCTGCTGCGGACGCGTCTCGAATCGTGCGCCGACCGGATCGCCGTCCTCAGCGACGGACAGCGCTTCCCGACCCGTACGGTCGTGTGGACCGCGGGCGTCAAACCGCACCCGATCCTCGCCGCCAGCGACCTGCCGCTGAACGACCGCGGGCGCCTGAAGTGCACCGCGCAGCTGACCGTCGAGGGCGTCGAGCACGCCTGGGCCGCGGGCGACGCCGCCGCGGTCCCCGACGTCACCACCGGCGAACCGGGCAGCCTGACCGCTCCCAACGCCCAGCACGCTGTCCGTCAGGCCAGGCTCCTGGGCGACAACATCAGCCACTTCCTGCGCGGCGAGCCCCTGGAGACGTATGCGCACACATACGCCGGCTCGGTCGCCTCACTCGGACTGCACAAGGGCGTCGCGCAGATCTACGGGCGCAAACTGAAGGGCTACCCCGCCTGGTTCATGCACCGCGCCTACCACCTCAGCCGGGTGCCCACGGTCAACCGCAAGACCCGGGTGCTCGCCGAATGGATGCTGGCGGGACTCTTCAAACGGGAGATCGTCTCCCTGGGTTCACTCGAACATCCCCGGGCGGAGTTCGAACTCGCGGCCGGTGGAAAACATCCTCTCGACCCGAACATCAACCCGAAAGGGTCGTCCTGACCGGACCGGGGAACTCCGCCGCACGCCCCGGCGTCCAACGGATGTCGGCGCGGTCGGCCGCACCACCCAACAGGCCCGCGGCCGAGGACGGGCAGTCGCCCGCCCGGCACGGATGACGCATTCCCGCTGTGCCGCACCCCCGGGACAGTAAGAATGTGCGGTCACCGCCGCGCGGCCCCTGACCCCCGGCCGGGCCCGGAGCTGGCCTGAGACGACGACACGAGGCAAGGATTCGTGAACTTCACGCGCTGGAGCGCCCGGCTCCCCGGAATCAACGGAACGCAGCGCCGCACGGCGGCTCGGCCCGATCTCGCGACCGTCCCGGACCGGCGGGCGGACGGCACCGTACCCCCGGCCCGCGCCGAACAACTGACCGACGAGACGGTGCCGGTGCCCGCCGTCGACGAACTCCCCGCACGCGAGGTCCTCGACCGCGTCCCGGCCCTCGTCGCCCTCGTCCACGGCTCCGACCACCGCATCGCCTACGTCAACGACGCCTACGCGGCGGCCTTCGGCGTACGCCCGCTCGGCGGACCCGCCCGCGACGCCCTGCCCGAACTGCGCGAACTGGGTCTGCTCCCGCTCCTGGACCAGGTGCTGCGCAGCGGCAGGCCGCGCACCCTGAAGTCCCGCAAGGCACCTGACGGCCGCTCGTACACGTTCACGTGCACACCTGTCGCCGAACCGAAGGACGACGGCCGCGGCGTTCTGGTCTTCGCCACCGACGTCACCGACCACGCCGACGCCGCCGAACGCCTGCGCGCCAGCGAGCGCCGGCAGCGCGAGACCGCCGTCACCCTCCAGCGCTCGCTCCTGCCCCAGGTGCTGGAGCAGCCCGACGACCTGCGCATCGCCGCCACCTACCAGCCGGGCGGCACGGAGGCCGCGGTCGGCGGCGACTGGTACGACGTCATCACCCTCGGCGGCGGCCGCACGGCACTGGTCATCGGTGACGTGATGGGCAGAGGGGTGCGGGCGGCCGCGGTCATGGGCCAACTGCGCACCGCCGTTCGCGCCTACGCCCGCATGGACCTGCCACCGCACGAGGTCCTGCAACTCCTGGACGGCCTCGCCGCGGACATCGACGCCAACCAGATCGCCACCTGCGTGTACGCCGTCCACGACCCCAACGAGGGCCGGCTGGTGTACGCCTCCGCCGGGCACCTGCCGATCCTGGTCCGCGACGAGAACGGCACCGTGCTGCGCGCCGACGAACCCACCGGCCCGCCGCTCGGCACCGGCGGCTGGGTGCACGCCTCCGGCTCGGTCCCGCTGGGCCCCGGCTCCATGGCGGTCCTCTACACCGACGGGCTGGTGGAACGCCGCGACGAGGACCTGGACGAGGGGATCGCCGCGCTGGAACGCGCGCTCGCCGGCGCCACCGGCTCCCCGCAGGTGGTCTGCGACCGACTGGTCCGCTCGGCCGGTGTGCAGGCCGACCACGACGACGACGTGGCCGTCCTCGTCCTCCAGCACCCCGCCCGCACCGGCCCGGACGGCGAACTCTTCCGCAACGCCGCACTGGAACTGCTCGGCGGAGTGGAAGCGGCTCCACGCGCGCGTGCGTTCGCCTCCGGCGTCCTCGCCAGCTGGCGCTTCCCGCCCGATCTGCACGACCTGGGCGTCCTCGCCGCCAGCGAACTGGTCGCCAACTCCCTCCAGCACGGCACCCCGCCCATGCGACTGCGGCTCCGGCGCACCGACCGCCGCCTCATCGTCGAAGTCACCGACGGCGACGACCATCTCCCCAGGCGCCGTCGCGCCGATCCGGGCGACGAGTCGGGCCGTGGCATCGCCATCATCGCCACCATCGCCACCAACTGGGGTTCACGCAGAACCCCTGGCGGCGGCAAGGCGGTGTGGTGCGAGTTCACCCTGCCGGAGGCAGCGGTCCGGCGGGGCCTGCGCTGAGGCGGACCGTCCGCCGGGGAGCGGGGGTCCGGGGCGCGGCCCCACGACCGGCCGGCGGCGGGCGCGGGCTCAGGCCTCCGCGCCCACCGGCTCCGCGGCCACCGCGCCCCGAGCGACCACCCGGCTCCGAGCGGCCCACGGATGGTCCTGCGCGGGGCTGAGCCCCCGCCCCAGCCGCAGCGCCAGGACGGTGATCAGGAGCGAGAACAACAGGAACGTCACCACGTACGGCCCCGGCAGCGAGGCCGCCAGCGGCCCGCCCACGGCCGGGCCGAGCGCCAGCGCGAGCTGCTTCACCAGGGCGAAGGCCGAGTTGTACTGCCCGGCCATCCCCTCCGGAGCGAGATCCGCCACGAGCGGCGCGACCGTCGGCGACAGCATCGCCTCACCGAGCCCGAACAGGGCGTACGTCGAGATGAACGCGGCCGTGGCCATCGCCCGGCTGCCGTGCCCGAGTCCCGCGTACGCCGCCGCGGCCCACGCCACGGCCCAGATCAGCCCCACAGCCGCGATCATGCGCGACCGCCGCCGCCGCTCCACGAACTTCAGCACGGCGAACTGCGCCACCACGATCATCAGCGTGTTCGCGGCGAGCGCCGTCCCCAGCGTCGACGTGGCCATGCCCGCGGCCTCCACGCCGTACGCGCTCAGACCCGACTCGAACTGCCCGTAGCAGGCGAAGAACAGTACGAAGCCCAGCACGCACAGCTGCACCATCGCCCGGTTCCCGATGAGCTGCCTCCAGCCGTCCCCCGCCGGCTGTCCGGACCGCGCCGAGCCGGCGGGGATCCGCGGCGAGTGCGGCATCCGCACCGTCGACATCAGCACGACCAGCAGCAGGAACACCGCCGCCTCGATCGCGAACAGCAGCGTGAAGGAGGACACCCGGGTGGTGTCGACGAGGTGCCCCCCGATGAGGCCGCCGACGCCCAGCCCGAGGTTCTGGAGGAAGAACTGCATCGCGAACGCCCGCGACCGCGTCTCCGCGGTCGAGCAGTCCACGATCATCGTCGCCAGCGCCGGCTGCATCACGGCCTGCCCCGCGCCGAGCGCAGCCGCCGACAGCAGTACGGCTTCGGCTCCGCCCGCCAGCCCCAGGCTCAGAGCGCCGAGCGCGGCCGTGACCAGGGCGGCGAGCAGGACCGGCAGCGGGCCGCGCCGCACGATCGCCCGGCCGGCGAACGGCAGCACGATCAGCGCGGCCACGGCGAAGACGGCGAGGACGATCCCCGCCGTCATGGCTCCCAGACCCCGCACCTGCGCCACATAGACGTACAGGTAGGGAACGGTGAAGCCGAGCCCGAACGCGCTGAGTGCGTTGCCCACGTGGATCCGGCGCATCGCTGCGCCCATCGCCCTGGTCACGTTCACCCTCTCTTAAGTAGGTAGCAAGTAGTGGACATCGGTGCTTGAAGAGGTCAGTAGTTAGTACTGAAGACTTCGAAGCTAAAGTTCGAGGCTAAACAGTACACCTGGAAGGACTTCAACGCCAAGCAGTCCCGTGCCATACTGCGGGCATGGGCGACAACCCCGGCGGCACCGACGGCATCGGCACCGAGCCTGCGCTCGAGGAGCAGATTGCCGCCTACCAGCGCGAGTTCCAGGACCTCGACCCCCAGGTCGAGCAGATCGTCTCCGCGCTGTCCCGGCTCAACCGGCGGATGAACGTGGCCTACGGCCGGCAGACCGCCGCGCTCGGCATCAGCAACGCCGACTGGGAGGTGCTGAAGGCCCTCGTCCTCTCCGGCGCCCCCTACCGCCTGGGCCCGAGCGACCTCGCCAAGCGCCTCGGCCTCACCCCGGCCGCGATGACCCACCGCATCGACCGGATGGTGGCGGAGGGTCTGGTCAACAGGGAGCGCGACGAGGCCAACCGCGTCCGGGTCATCGTGGAGCTGACGTCCGAGGGCCGCGAGAAGTGGCTCGAGGTCATGCGGCTGGCCACGGTCTTCGAGGGCGACCTCCTCCAGGACCTGTCCCCGGCCGAGCGCACGGCCCTCGGCGAGGTCCTGACCAGGATCCTGCGCCGTGTGGAGCACGCCCAGCCGGACGCCGGCGGTCGGCTCTCCGACCTCGACTGAAAACCCCGGCGGGGACGCTTGACAGTCGCCTGCCGGATCCGTAATGTTCTCCGGGTTGCCGCGGGGCCGTAAGGCTTCTCGTCGACACCTCCGCCGCATGAGCGGCACTCAAACCACCAGCACGATCTCCCATCCGGGATTGTTTTCGGCATGCCCGAATTCAATTCGAGTGGGACTCGTCGATCTTGATCAAGCGCCCGAGGGCCCGATTGGGAACCGCCGAGAGAATCCGCTAAGGTTTGAGACGTCGGAACGGCCCAACGGCCGCGAAGACAAACCCCGCTGACTGGGGATCAGGTCGAGAAAGGATCTGATAGAGTCGGAACCGCCGGAAAGGGAA
>NZ_JBIAXS010000049.1:0-39448 GCF_042896885.1 Streptomyces sp. NPDC001231 | reverse complement strand
CGACATCTCGAAGCGTGAGGAACGGCCGCGTCCGCTGTCCCGGGAAGAACCGCAGTTCAGCAGGTCGGGTGACCTGCGAGGTTAAACGCCAAGCTAAAGCGGTGCTCACCCGCCAGCCAGCTCAGGGCAAGGCAGAGAAGCTGGCGGACTGGTCGAGGTGAAACGGCGAGCCCGCGCGAGTGGGCACCCAACCCTGTCGTAGGGCGGATGCAATGGCATTGGCGACATCGGAGGGCAGTACCGGGTTACCCAGGCCTCCAAGCCAGTTGCTGAGGTGAGGCTGGTTCGTGATGACGACGAGAGTCGTCCCGGGACAATCCGCATGCTCCACGGCGTAAGTGCACGGCGACCAGCAGAGAGCCTGGCTATAGGTGGGTCTGCGTCGCAGCCGCCAGCGGTAGACCGTGCCGTCGACGACTATGCGCCGTGCTCCCTTGCGCCCCAGTGCCATATCTGCCCCCTTCGATCCCGGAATGCTAGCGAACCCAGCTCAACGAAGGCCCGGTGCGATATTCGGGCCGTCTCTGGGCCGTCCAAGGTCGGCCAACGCCGACCAACAACGGCAGAAGCCCACGGCATCTGAACTGGTCAGAGCCGTGGGCTTCTTCAGTCTCGCTGGTCAGCCGGACCGGTGATCAGTAGACCGGCTTGTGCGGCTCGATCTGGTTGACCCAGCCGATCACGCCGCCGCCGACGTGCACGGCGTCCGCGAAGCCCGCGGACTTCAGCACGGCGAGGACTTCCGCACTGCGGACACCCGTCTTGCAGTTCAGGACGATCTTCTTGTCCTGCGGGAGGCTCTCCAGGGCGGAGCCCATGAGGAACTCGTTCTTCGGGATCAGCCGGGCGCCCGGGATGGAGACGATCTCGAACTCGTTCGGCTCGCGGACGTCGATGATCTCGATGTTCTCACCGTCGTCGATCCACTCCTTGAGCTGCTTGGGAGTGATCGTCGAATCCGCGGCCGCCGCCTGGGCCTCCTCGGAGACGACGCCGCAGAAGGCCTCGTAGTCGATGAGTTCGGTGACGGTCGGGTTCTGGCCGCAGACCGCGCAGTCGGGGTCCTTGCGGACCTTGACCTGGCGGTACTGCATCTCCAGGGCGTCGTAGATCATCAGGCGGCCGACCAGCGGCTCGCCGATGCCCGCCAGGAGCTTGATGGCCTCGTTGGCCTGGATGGAGCCGATGGACGCGCACAGCACGCCCAGGACGCCACCCTCGGCGCAGGAGGGGACCATGCCGGGGGGCGGCGGCTCCGGGTAGAGGCAGCGGTAGCAGGGGCCGTGCTCGGACCAGAAGACGGAGGCCTGCCCGTCGAAGCGGTAGATCGAACCCCATACGTACGGCTTGTTCAGCAGCACGCAGGCGTCGTTGACCAGGTACCGGGTCGCGAAGTTGTCCGTGCCGTCGACGATCAGGTCGTACTGGCTGAAGATCTCCTTCACGTTGTCGGCCTCGAGCCGCTCCTGGTGAAGGACCACGTTCACGTACGGGTTGATGCCCTTGATGGTGTCGCGCGCGGACTCGGCCTTGGGGCGGCCGATGTCGGACTGGCTGTGGATGACCTGGCGCTGCAGGTTCGACTCGTCCACCTCGTCGAACTCCACGATGCCGAGCGTGCCGACGCCCGCCGCGGCCATGTACATCAGACCCGGCGAACCCAGCCCGCCGGCACCCACAAAGAGCACCTTGGCGTTCTTCAGCCGCTTCTGCCCGTCCATCCCCACGTCGGGGATGATCAGGTGGCGGGAGTACCTGCGGACCTCGTCTACGGTGAGCTCGGGAGCGGGCTCGACCAGGGGTGGCAGCGACACGGGGACTCCGTTGGTCGGTCAAACACTACGGTTGTTCTTCTCGTAACACTGCCACGGCCTTCTTCATTCCGAGACACCTCGTCCGATCCGCGAGACGATTTCGTCCCAGTAACCGGGCATGTCCTCCCAGGGGGCGGCCGTGCCGTCGCGGTCGGAGCGGTCGGTGAACCAGATGGTCGCCGCCCCCTGCCAGCGGGCGATGCGCAGCGCCTCGTCGAGGTGGCCGCGCGGGACGCCGTGCACGAAGTGGCAGAAGCGCTCGGGCGGATAGTCGGCGGTCCACTCCGCGGCCTGCGACCAGCGGTAGTCGCTCCACGGGCCGCGGAAGGTCACCAGTTGGTCGGCGTTCTCGGCGTAGCCGGGGTGCGGGTGGGTGCCGTGGCCGAGGACGATATGGGCATCGTCACGCACGGCCCGCAGCGCGTCGATCGTACGGCGGACCTCGGGCAGCCCGGCGCGGTCGGCGGGGCAGCGGTCCAGCAGGAAGCCGTCGGCCCGGTACCACTCGAGGTACCGCCGCGCTTCGGAGATCAGCTCGGTGAAGGACCGGGCGCCGTGCGCGGCGTCGAGGTGGCCGAGGACGCGGACGCCCGCGTTGCGCAGCCTTCCCGCCGCGTCCAGACAGTGCGGGTCGGGCTGGACGCCGGGACCGTCGGCGACGTTGAGGACAACCCAGTGCAGGGGCGTGCCGGGCCGGTTGAGTTCGCTCCACTCGGCCGGGGCAAGAAGGGGGTGGGCCCAGCCGGGGACACCGAGTCCGGTGCGCAGTCCGGTGCTCGAGATGCCCACCGGGGTGCTGGTCAGATACGGCATGCCGCCTCCATCCAGATGTCGGCCAGGGACTCTTCGAGGTTGATCCGGGGCCGCCAGCCGAGCCGGTCGCGGGCGGTGCGCACATCCGCCTGCTGCCAGCTGCCGCAGCCGTCGGGGTACGGATACGCGACCGGGACGGGATGGTCCGACTCGGTCCGGGGGTGCCCGATGGCGACCCTGAGATGGCCGCCGGGCGGGCCGTCGAGTTCGTGCAGGGCGCCTCCGTATCCGGCGACGCGGGCGAGGATCGCCGCGGCGTCGCGCAGCCGTACGGCACGGCCCGAGCCGATGTTGATGACGCCCTGGGCGGCCGAGAGGGAGGCGGCGTGAACGGCGCGGGCCACGTCGCGGACGTCGACGAAGTCGCGCTGGACGCCGAGACCGCCGAGTTTGAGGTCGCTGTCGCCGGACTGCATGGCGCGGCGCATGGCCTCGGCGAGCCGGCCGAGCGGCGAGCCGGCCGGGGTGCCGGGTCCGGCGGGCGAGAAGACACGGAGCACGACGGCGTCGAGGCCGGAGCCGAGAACCAGTTCGGTGGCGGCGAGCTTGCTGACACCGTACGGGCCGCCGGGGCGGGGTACGGCGTCCTCGGCCGTGGAGGAGCCGGGCTGGCTGGGGCCGTACTCGGAGCTGCAGCCGACCTGCACCAGGCGGGCGCCGCAGCCGCTGCGGCGCAGGGCCTCGCAGACGGTGGCGACGGCGACGGTGTTGTGCCGGGTGAGGTCGCGCGCGCCGCCGCGGGTGGCGCCCGCGCAGTTGACGACGACGCCGGGGTGGACCGCGTCCAGGAAGCGGGTGAGCGCTCCGGGGCTGCCGGCCGCGAGGTCGAAGCGGACGTCGGCGTCGTCGCCGCGGCCCAGCGCGGTGAGCTGGACGGCCGGGTCGGCGAGCAGACGGTCGGCGACGAAACGGCCGAGGTATCCGTTGGCTCCGATCAGCAGAACCCTCATCGGGCGGCTCCCGGGGTGTGCGCTCCGGTGGCTCCGGATGCTCCGGACGCTCCGGATCGGGCGGTGATCATTTGGTGTTCTCCTTCTGGCGGGTGGTGCGACGGGCTCCGGCGGTGGGTCGGGGGCCTGCGTCGGCTCAAGTGCCTGCGGCCGGCGGGGAAACGCGGGCGGCACCCGTGGCTGCGGCCGTGCGGGGGCACGCAGGGGTGATCGGGACCGGCCCCGTGTCCCTCACGGCTGCGACTCCTCTCGCGCATGGGCGGAGGCTCGGGTCAGCGTGCGGGTCGCGTGCAGGAGGAGGGCCAGGGCGGCGGTTCCGCAGACGAGGGCGGGTACGCCACCGGGGCCCCAGGCGGCCACGAGGGTGTCGACAGGGGTGGCGAGGGCACCGCAGCCGGGGAGGCGGGCGGTGAAGACACTGGCCTGGGCCGCCGCTTCGGCCGCGGCCGCGGAGCCGAGGGCGACGGCCGGGGCGTGTGTGAAGCCGTGCGTGGTGAGGAGGCGCGCGAGCAGCAGCAGCGCGCCCAGCGTGAGGGCCGGGGCGTAGCCGGCGGGCTCGTCCAGGATCGCGCCGCACACCGCGAGCAGGGCGGCCAGGGCGCACAGGAACAGGCCGAACGCGCCGAGCAGCAGGGGCCGTACGGACGCGGCGAACTCCTCGAGGCCCCGGCTGGCGGTCACCTTGCGCCGGGCGCCCACGGCGAAGAGGTGCGCGGTCCAGGCCGCTGGTCCGCAGGCCAGGGCGAGGGCCAGCACGGGGGCGGTGGTCAGGGGCCAGGGCCCGGCCGCTGTGCCGTCGGGCAGCCCGTCGGGCCCGCCGCCGACGGCCGCGCCGAGCAGGCCGTCGCCGAGGAGGGCGTAGCCGAGGAGCCAGCACGTCCACGTGCGCGTGCCGGGCGTGTGCGGGCCCGGAAGCGTGCGCTCCTCGGCGCTCAGCGGGCCACGCCGGAGTACGGCGCGCAGGCCCAGGCCCACGGCCACGACACCGAGCGCGGCGACGGCCAGCCGTGTCCGGCCCTCGGTCAGGCGCAGCCCGGCCACGGCGGCGGCGCACAGGGCACCGGGCAGCAGGCCGAACGCGGCCCGGCCGAGGCCCAGCCGGGGTAAGGCGGCGGCCTCGTGCCGCGGGGGTGTCTCGGCGTCTCGGCTGATCCGGGCGTACATCTCCTCGGCGAGGGAGAAGACGTCACGGTGGCGGAAGCGGGCGGCAGTGCGGTCGGTGACGCCGTGCGCCTCCAGGCCCGCGGCGATCTCCAACGGGTCGACGGCCCTTTCGCACAGCTCGCGGTGACGGTGCATCAGCACCTTGACCGGGTCGGCCGCACCGCGCCGGGAGGGCAGGGAGGGGCTCTGGTCGAGGGCGGGCCCGCCGAAACCGTCGGCCGGACCACCCTGGCCGGTCGGGGTGCCGAGGTCGTCCCCTGTTCTCGGGCCGCTCATCGGGAAGCCTCCGTGGTGGTCGTGGGGGCCGCGCACCCCGTCGGTGAGCCGGTGGCCCAGCTGGGGCGCGAGCGTGCCGCGACGTGGTCCACGGCCCGGGTCCAGCGGCCGGGCACGTGGGCCTCGGCGGGCGCGGCGAACGGAAGGGGCTCGCCGGTCTCGTCGAGGACGACGCGCTGGACCGGACAGTGCGAGACGACCTCCAGGTAGATGCCGTGGAACGCCGCGATGTTCTGCTCGATGGTGAACAGTTCGAGTGCGCGGGCGCGGGCGGCGGCGCCCAAGCGCGCACGGCGCTCGGGGTCGCGCAGCAGGTTCACGCACACCTCGGCGAGCGCCCGCGGATTGCGCGGGGGCACGACGACCCCGGTGCCGCCGACGATCTCGACGACCGCGCCGACGTCCGTGGAGACGGTCGCTCGGCCGCAGAGCATGGCCTCGACCAGGCCGAGCGGGAAGCCCTCGACCACGCTCGACAGGACGACCACGGCGCCCGAGGCGTAGGCGTCGGCGAGGGTCGGCACCTCCGGGTCGCCGATCTCCTCGAAGGACACCGGGTTGTGCCCGACGGTGTGCGGGCCCTCGGCCTCGTCGGGGAAGAGCTGGGCGGCGAGCGCCCTGCAGTGGCCCAGGTAGGCGGCGCCGTCGGAGCCGGTTCCCGCGCTGACGAGCCGCAGCCGTGCCTTCGGTTCCTGCTTGCGCACCTCGGCGAAGGCGTGCAGCAGGGACACCAGGTCCTTGGCCGGCCCGACACGGCCGACCCACACGAGCGTGTCCGGGTCGGCGGCCTCCGGCGACTCCCCGGCCTCGGCGAAGGGGGCGGCGTCCATGCCCGGGTGGATGGTGCGCAGCTTGGCGCGGTCGGCGCCGCAGCGCTCCTGCCAGCGGCGGGCGTGCGCGTTGCCGTGGGTGACGACGGCGGCCCGCCGGTAGACCTCGGCGGCGAGACTGCCGTGGAAGGCGGCGAGCAGGGCCCGCACGGCCGGGGCGGTCCCGTCGGCGCCGGTGGCGAGGTAGTGCGCGCGCAGGTGCACGCCGTACTCGGTGACCAGCAGGGGCACGCCGGTGAAGTGGCGGGCGAGCAGTCCGGACAGGGCCGCCGTGCCGCCGGCCGCAGCGTGGCAGAGGTCGGTGGCGCCGAGGCCGTCGTCCTCGTACCAGTCGAGCGACAGCGGGCTCAGCGCCTGCCGCAGGTGCGCGGCGACCGCGAGCAGATCAGGGACGCGGGCCTCGCGCGCCGCCCGCGGTGCGCCGGGCGCTCGGCAGGCGCGTTCCAGCGCGCGGACGGCGGCTTCCGAGCGCAGGGCGCCCGCCAGTCCGCCCTCGTCGCGGGCGAGTTCGGCGAGGCCGTACAGCCCGCTGCTGAAACGGTCCGCCTCGATTTCGGCACCGTCCGTGGCCGCGGCCCTGCCGGGCTCGCCGAACTCGCGCAGATCGCCGCCGCTCGCCGCGACCAGCGCCGACGCCAGCTCCCCGTAGCACTCGGCGAAGCGCCGGCGCGCACGCCGTCCGTACACGGTCCCGTCGTCCTCGGCCGCCCACGGGGACGCGGTGCGGACCCGGCTGACCTGGGGCGGCAGCGGCACCCAGCCCTCGTCCTCCTGCTGCCGGCTGCGGCTGAGCGCGTAGAGGTCGAACTCGTGCCGTTCGAGCCCGCGCACGAGCCGTTCGCACCAGAGTCCGGCGTCACCGCTCACATACGGATAGCCACCCTCCGTCACCAGTCCGATGCGCACGCGTGCACCCCCGATCTCCCGTCTGTCCCGTGTGGGGAGCCGCCGTCGCACCGGCGGCTCGCAGCGGGACGAACGTATGCGGACATGACGGTGGCGCGATGGACGGTTGTCCATCACGCCACCAAAAGGGGTGAACAGTCGTAACTTTCCCGGACGAACGACGTTCCGTCGCGCTAGGAGATCGACCGGACACGAACCGTCACGCCGCGGTCCGGTCCGGCCGTCCTCCGGTCAATTCCCCGGATAGGGCCAGGCGTTGGGCAGGCAGTGGATTCCGTCGTGGTCGAGGAACTTCGTCTGCTGCTGCATGACGGGCGCCGGCGCGCCGTCCTTGTCACAGGTGACGTGGCCGTAGCCGAGCCGGTGGCCGACCTCGTGATTGATCAGCATTTGCCGGTAGGCGTACATCTCGTCGCCGTAGGTCTTGGAGCCCTGCGCCCACCGGTAGGCGTTGATCATCACGCGTTCGGTGGCGGCCGAGTCGCAGGAGACGTTGTCCACGGTGGTGTCCAGGCCGGACTTGGCGCACCAGGTGGCGGTGGTGCCCGGGCTGGCGAGTGTGATGACGAAGTCGGGGCGGCCGGAGGAGATGCGCTCGAAGGTGCGGGCACCGTTGTGGGCCCAGCTGCGGTGGTCGTTGAGCGTCTTCTGCACGGCCGCGGCGAAGTGCTCGCCGTCCAGGCCGAGGCCCTGCTCCACGTCGACGCGGTAGGTGTACTTGCGTCCCGTGCCGGGCGCCTTGGCGAAGCCCGGGACCGCGTCGAACCGGCCGGAGCCCTTCAGTGCGGGGCTGAGCGGGTACTTCGTGCTCATCTTCTGGTCGTACGTCAGTGCCGACACGTTCGGCGGCGCGAGCGGGGCCGCCTTGCCGTCCGCGCCCGCGATGTCGGCGGTGCCGGGCCCCGCCCGGTCGGTCGCGGACCGGGAAAGCACCCCGGCGCCGGACTGATCCTCGGCGACCTGTCCGGCGACGACGACGGCGAGCACGGTGGTGACGGCGGCGGCCGCTATGCCGGTGAACGTCTTCCCCTTGGTCGCGGTCCCCCGTGCGGACTCGCCGGCCGGTTGTGCGGCGTCGTCGTCCCCGCCGTCCACCGCGTCCTGCCCGGCCGGAGCGGAGGGCGGCGCCACGGACGGGTTCGCGGTGCTCGCGTCACCGCGGGGCCGGGGGGTGAAGACGTCGTCGTCCTCGTCGAAGGCGTCGAGGTAGTCCTGCCGCGGCCCGGCGGGCGACGCCCGCCGCTGCCGGGGAATCGGAGCGCGGGTACGCACGGAGGCGGCGGTGGGAGCGGCGGAGCCGCCGAGGCGCGTCGAGCTGCCGAGACCGGCGGCCGTCGGCCCCTGCGCCCCGCTCCCGTTCATGGCTTGCGCTCCCAACTGCCCCCAGCCGCCACCGGTTTCCCGCTGCTCCGGGTGCCCACCTCGAACCGGCGGAATCCCGCCGGCCGGGGTCCCGTCGGGCAACCGCGGAACCCCATGAGCCGGTGTGCCGTCGGCAAGTCGGGGAACGCCCCGCGCCGGAGTGCCGGTGCCGTCGGCGAAACGCGGCGGCCCGTCCTGGAAGCGGGGCCCGCCGTCGGCCGGGCCCGCGGAGGTGGTCCACTGTCCGAGTACCGGGCCGGGGTTCGGCACCGAACCCGGCCCCGGCCGACCGCCCGGACCGTGCCAGGGCTCGGCGCCATCCCGGTTCTCACGGGCGTCCCAGCGCTCCGGACCGCCGTGCGGCCCGTGGCCGTCCCGTGGCCCGCGGCCGTCCCGTGGTCCGTACCCGTACCCCTCCTGGGGTGCGCGGCCGTCCCGGCCGGTGCTCGTGCTCTCGGTCCTGCCCTTGGGCGCGGGCCCGCGGCGGCTGTGGCGTCCCACGTCGGCCCTCAGCCCCCCGCACCCGCGCCGGAGGAGGCTCCGCCGCCGGCCTCCGGGCCGGAAGCACCACCGACCGCCCCGGCGCCGGAAGCGCCACCGCCGGTCCGCGCGCCGGAAGTCCGGCCGGCCGTCTCGGCCCTGGAAGCCCCACGGCCGGCTTCGGCACCGACGGACTCGGTCCGTACGCCGCCGTCACCCCCGGCCCCGGCGGCCGCTCCCGGTTCCGTCATCGATCCGGCCTCCAACTCTCCCGTGTCCAGCAGTAATTCGCGGAACGCGGTAGCCACGGTCTCCGGGTACTCCATCATCGCCACATGGCCGGCGTCCGGCAGGGTGAGGAGGCGGGAGTCGCGGAAGGCACGGGCCGCCCGCTGCGCCATCCGGAAGCCGACGAGCTGGTCACGGCCGCCGTAGATCAGCAGCGTGGGCGCGAGGACCCGCGCGGCCTGCCGCCACAGGCCGTGCTGACCACCCAGTGTGTACGCGTCCACGATCCCGCGCGCGGAGCGCGACATCGCGTCCCAGAAGTATGGCAGTTGAAGCCGCCGCTCCATCTCCTGCACCGCGTTGCGGAACCCCTCGGGCGTCACCCGCCCCGGGTCGCCGTAGCAGAGGGCCATGACCCCGCGGACCCGCTGCTCCGCCGTCCACTCCCGGGTGAGCCGGGTGAACAGGGCGGTCACGCCGGGTACCGCGAGCAGGCCGGTCGGCACGGCGGTGCGCTGCACCCGGAGTTCGGGCAGCGCGGGCGAGACGAGCGCGAGCGTCCGCACGAGATCGGGCCGCAGCGCCGCGACGCGCGTGGACACGGCGCCGCCCAGCGAGTTGCCCATCAGGTGCACCGGTCCGCGGCCGGAGGCGTCGAGGAAGCGGATCACCGCGCGCGCGTGCCCGGTGACGGAGTAGTCGCCGTCGTCCGGTGGCGGGGAGTCGCCGAAGCCCGGCAGGTCGACCGCCTCGCCGTCGACGAGACCGTCGAGCAGCTGCATCAGGGCGGACCAGTTCCGGGAGGAGCCACCGAGGCCGTGCACGTACAGCGCGGGCGGCAGTCCCTCCCGCGCGGGCGGCCGCGTGCGTACCGACAGTGTGATCCCCGGCAGTTCGACCGAGCGCAGCCGTTCGCCCTCCTCGACCCCGACGGGCGTCACCCGCGGAAAGACGTTGGCGGGCGGCACGAAGGGCAGCTCGGTCGAAGACATGCGGGCAATGTTACGAGACGATCACGTAGCGACTCATGTGTTCGCCTGTGTTCGCGGTCACAGATTGTGCGCGGACAGGACCGCCGATCGGGCCGCGGATCGCATAGCGTCGCCATCGGGTGTCTCATACGCTCATAACAGAGGGCACCCGCCCATGACCCCTGCTTCTTCCAGGGACATCCGCAGGGACATTCCGCAGGAAGGGAGCCCAGCATGGCATTCGACCCCACCGATCCCGAGACGTTCGAGGACGACGGCGCCACGGAGATCGCCGTCGAGGCCCCGGAGGGCGACGCCGCCGAGCAGCACGCGGACGTCGCGCCGGACCACGACGAACCCCTCACCGGGGACCCGGACAGCGCCAACGAGGCCGACCTCATCGAACAGGCGCGGGTCGTCTCCATCGACGAGGACGACTACCGGTGAGGAACGGGGCGGACGGGGTGGCGCATGAGGCGACGCTCGGGACGCGCGGCGGGAGAGACCGCCGCTGAGCAGGAGCGGAGGGTTATGCCCACCTTGAGCCCGTTTGAAACACTCTATGCCGCTTTTGTCGCCGTCCGGTCCGTGAAATCCTGCGCTCGCACCGCGCACACCACGGTTACCGAAAAGTACGATGGCGGCGCGGCGCACACCGCATGTGGACGACTTTGGGAGGCGGCGTGACAGCCATCGAGCAGACAGAGGCGGCACGCCCGCGAGGCACGCGCCTGCCGCGCCGTGCCCGACGGAACCAGCTGCTGGGCGCCGCCCAGGAAGTCTTCGTGGCACAGGGCTACCACGCGGCCGCGATGGACGACATCGCCGAGCGCGCCGGCGTCAGCAAGCCGGTGCTCTACCAGCACTTCCCGGGCAAGCTCGACCTCTACCTCGCCCTGCTGGACCAGCACTGCGAGGCGCTCATCCAGTCGGTACGGGGCGCGCTCGCCTCGACCACCGACAACAAGCAGCGCGTGCGCGCCACGATGGACGCGTACTTCGCCTACGTCGAGGACGACGGCGGCGCCTTCCGGCTGGTCTTCGAATCGGACCTGACGAACGAGCCGGCGGTGCGCGAGCGCGTCGACAAGGTCACCAACGAGTGCGCCGAGGCGATCTGCGACGTCATCGCGGAGGACACCGGCCTCTCGCGCGCGGAGTCGATGCTGCTGGCCTCGGGCCTCGGCGGACTCGCCCAGGTGGTGGCCCGCTCCTGGCTGCACAGCGACCGCAGCGTCCCCCGCGACCAGGCGGTCCAGTTGCTGGCGTCCCTGGCGTGGCGCGGCATCGCCGGCTTCCCGCTGCACGGCGCCGAGCAGCACCACTGAGCGCCGGCGGCACCACCGCACCCCGCCGGGGCACCGCCGTACGGGGGTTCTGTTCCCGCGGGCTGTTCGCTCCTGGCGTTCCCGGGCGGAGCGTGCTCGTCCCCTCACCGGGCTAATGTGTGCTGGTACGGCGCGGAAGGTCGCGCACTTCACTGACCGTCGGAGGGACATAGCCGTGGAGGTCAAGATCGGCGTGCAGCACGCGCCCCGCGAGATCGTTCTGGAGAGCGGTCAGACCGCCGAGGAGGTCGAGCGGGCGGTGTCCGAGGCGCTGGCCGGGAAGTCGCAGCTGCTGACCCTCGTCGACGAGCACGGCCGCAAGGTGCTGGTACCGGCCGACCGCCTCGCGTACGTGGAGCTCGGTGAGCCGGCCCCGCGCAAGGTGGGCTTCGGCGCGCTGTAGTCGCCGCGTCACGGACGACGGGAGGGGCCCGGCGGTGGAGAACCGCCGGGCCCCTCCCGTGTCTCCCTGTCACGGGTGGCGCTTTCACGGGTGGCGCACAATGCGCTCACAGGGAGGGTTGCATTCCGCAGGTCAGGGGTATGACCGGCTACGACCGCCAGGCACCGGCCGATCGTGTGGGAGGGAACTGACATGTTCTTGGAAACGCTCGGCTCGGCGCTGATCGGCCTGCTGTTCGGCTGGACCGCGTTCCACCGGCTGTCCCACCGTCTGCCGTCCCGTCTCCTGGTGCAGTCGACCGGTGTCGCGGGGGGCCTCTTCGGTGGTTTCGTCACGCACAGCGCGCTGGGCTCCGGCAGCCTGCTGCCGACGCTGCTCGGCGCGGTGGTCGTCTCGGCCGCCTCGCTTTCCCTGCTGGTACGCCCCGCGGGAAGACTGCGCCGGCGGTCGGCGCCGGCCTGATCCGACGCCGACGGCGGCGCACCCCTTGACCACGCCTCCCGGCAGTCCTACGCGGCCAGCCCCAGCGCTGCCATCCGCTTGGTGTGCGCCTCGGTGATCCGCGAGAACATCCTGCCGACCTCGGCGAGGTCGAAGCCGTCCGCGACGCCGCCGACGAGCATCGTGGACAGCGCGTCCCGGTCGGCCACGACCCGCTGGGACTGCGACAGGGCCTCGCCCATCAGCCGCCGCCCCCACAGCGCGAGCCGGCCGCCCACGCGCGGGTCCGCGTCGATCGCCGCGCGCACCTTCTCCACCGCGAAGCCGGCGTGCCCGGTGTCGTCCAGGACGGCCAGGACCAGCTCGCGCGTGTCGGAGTCCAGACGGACGGCGACCTCCCGGTAGAAGTCGCTGGCGATCGAGTCGCCGACGTAGGCCTTGACGAGCCCTTCCAGCCAGTCCGAGGGCGCCGTCTGCCGGTGGAAGCCGTCGAGCGCGGCCACGAACGGCTCCATCGCGAGCGTCGGCTCCTCGCCGATCTCCGTGAGCCGGTCGCGCAGCCGCTCGAAGTGGTGGAACTCGGCCGACGCCATCTTCGCCAGCTCGGCCTTGTCCGCGAGGGTGGGCGCCAGCTTGGCGTCCTCCGCGAGCCGTTCGAACGCCGCGAGCTCTCCGTACGCGAGCGCGCCGAGCAGGTCCACGACCGCGGCGCGGTACTGCGGGTCGGCGGCGGCCGTCGCCCAGTCCTGGGCGGCGATGCCGGTGGGTTCGGCGGGCGTGTCGGAGGCGTTGTCAGACTTGTCAGAGCTCGTCATGAAGCGCACAATAGCCCGCTCTCCGCGCCTGCGATGGACCTGATCAACCAGTGTGACGACGACTACGTGACCGAATCGGCCATCACGTGTGCGTGTTTCCGGGGTATGGTGGTAATGCGCCTGCTGAGTACGCCGACGTGTTTCGGCGTACGTCGACAGGCCGCACGCATGAGGATGCCCGGTCGGTGGCCCGATCGGCTCCGACCCGACAGCCCTCCCTGACCGTACGGCACTGTGTGTACGACGATCGGAGGGACCTCCAAGCGGTTCGAGCGCTAGAGCGTCGGCTGTGGTCCCGTGCCACACGGCCCGCCCGCGTGGGCGGCCGACGTCCCCGGCCCGGTCAGACACGACCCCCGCGCTCGCCTCGCACCGCGCACACAGAAGAGGCAGCACCCTGACTACGACGTTCCGAGAACTCGGGATCCTCCCCGAGACCGCCGAGGCCCTGGAAGCCGTCGGCATCACCACTCCCTTCCCCATCCAGGAGATGACGCTGCCCGTGGCCCTGACGGGCACGGACGTCATCGGCCAGGCCAAGACCGGCACCGGCAAGACGCTCGGCTTCGGCCTTCCGCTCCTCGAGCGTGTCACCGTCCCCGTCGACGTCGAGGCGGGCCGCGCACAGCCCGAGGCCCTCACCGACACCCCGCAGGCGCTCGTCGTCGTCCCCACGCGCGAGCTGTGCGTCCAGGTCACCAACGACCTGCTGACCGCGGGCAAGGTGCGCAACGTACGCGTCACCGCGATCTACGGCGGCCGGGCGTACGAGCCCCAGGTGGAGGCCCTGAAGAAGGGCGTCGACGTGGTCGTCGGCACCCCGGGCCGTCTGCTGGACCTCGCCGGCCAGAAGAAGCTGAACCTGAAGCACGTCAAGTGCCTGGTGCTCGACGAAGCCGACGAGATGCTCGACCTGGGCTTCCTGCCCGACGTCGAGAAGATCATCGACATGCTGCCGGCCAGGCGGCAGACCATGCTGTTCTCGGCCACCATGCCGGGCGCGGTCATCGGTCTGGCCCGCCGCTACATGTCGCAGCCGACGCACATCCGCGCCACCGCGCCGGACGACCAGGGCGCGACGGTCGCGAACATCAAGCAGTTCGTCTACCGCGCGCACTCGCTCGACAAGCCGGAGATGGTCGCCCGCATCCTCCAAGCCGATGGCCGCGGACTGGCGATGATCTTCTGCCGGACGAAGCGCACGGCCGCCGACATCGCCGAGCAGCTCCAGCGCCGTGGCTTCGCCTCCGGCTCGGTCCACGGCGACCTCGGCCAGGGCGCCCGCGAGCAGGCGCTGCGCGCCTTCCGCAACGGCAAGGTCGACGTGCTCGTCTGCACCGACGTCGCCGCCCGCGGCATCGACGTCGAGGGCGTCACACACGTCGTCAACTACCAGTCGCCCGAGGACGAGAAAACGTACCTGCACCGCATCGGCCGTACCGGCCGCGCGGGCGCGAAGGGTACGGCGATCACGCTCGTCGACTGGGACGACATCCCGCGCTGGCAGCTCATCAACAAGGCGCTGGAGCTGGACTTCAACGACCCGATCGAGACGTACTCCACCTCGCCGCACCTCTTCGCCGAGCTGGGCATCCCCGAGGGCACCAAGGGCGTCCTGCCGCGCTCGGAGCGCACCCGCGCCGGGCTGGAGGCGGAGGAGCTGGAGGACCTCGGCGAGACCGGCGGTCGCGGTGCACGCGGTCGCGGTGGCCGGGGCGGCCGTGGCGAGGCACGCTCGGCGGACCGTGAGCGTTCGGCGGACCGCGAGCGCCCGGCGCGTACGCCGCGCCGCCGTCGCCGCACCCGTGGCGGCGCTCCGTTGGACCCGGCAGCGGTCACGCCGGCCGACGGCACGTCGGCCGATGCCGTGCCGGTCGAGTCCGCGGTCGCGGAAGAGGCATCCACCACGCGCGCTCCGCGCCGCCGGCGTCGTCTGCGCGGCGGTACGACGGCGCAGCCGGTCGCGGCCGGCGAGCCGACGACACCGTCCGAGCCCGCTGAGCCTGTCGAGTCCGCAGAGTCCGCAGAGTCCGCGGTGACGACGGCCGAGGGCCCCGCCCTCGACGCCACCGAGGCACCCGCGAAGCCGCGCCGCCGCCGTACCCGCAAGTCGGCGGAGCAGACGGTCACGACGGCCCCGGCCGAGACCGTGACCGAGGTCGCCCCGGAACCGGCGGCTCCGGCCGAGACCGGCGCCGAGACGGCCCTGGACACGGTCGAGTCCACCACGGACCAGCCGGAGGCCAAGCCGCGCCGCCGCACCCGCAAAGGGGCCACCGCGCCGGAAGCCGCCGTGGACACCGCCGAGGGCACCACCGTCGAGGCGGAGAGCAAGCCCCGTCGCCGCACTCGCAAGGCCACGGCCACCACGGACGCGCCGGAAGCCGCTGCCGAGGCCAAGCCGCGCCGCACCCGCAAGGCCGCCGAAACGGTCGCCGCGGAGATCCCGGCGCAGGTGGCCGACGGGCCGGACAGCGCCGCCGAGGCGGCGGCCGACGTCGCCGAGGGTGCGGAGGCCAAGCCGCGCCGCCGCACCCGCAAGGCGGCCACCGCGCCGGAAGCCGCCGTGGACACCGCCGAGGGCACCACCGGCGAGGCGGAGACCAAGCCGCGTCGCCGCACCCGCAAGGCCGCCGAGACGGCCGACGCACCCGTCACCGACGAGGCCACGGCAGTCAAGCCCCGCCGCACCCGCAAGGCCACGGCCACCGCGGACGCGCCGGAAGCCGCCGTGGACACCGCCGAGGCCAAGCCCCGCCGCACCCGGAAGACGGTCGCGGCGACGGCGGAGGCCGAGGCGGAGGCCAAGCCGCGTCGCCGTACCCGCAAGGCCGCCGAGGCCCCCGCGGAGGCCGTCGACATGGCTGTGAGCACGGCCGCCGAGCCGAAGCCGCGCCGTACGCGCAAGACGGCGGCCGCCGCCAAGGCAGCGGTGGACGCCGCCGAGATCCCGGCGCAGACCACCGGGAAGACGGCAACCGCGGTGGAGTCCACGGAGGCCTGATCCAGCGCTCCAGGCGCACGTACGACCCGGCGGCCCGGCCCACTCCGTGTGGGACCGGGCCGTCGGCGTACGCGCGGGACCCGGCCGGTCCATCCCCACCGCCGACCGGTTCACCCGAACCGCCATCCCCACGCCCCCGAGGACGCCGTGCCCGATAGCCTCGGCGCATGAGCAGGCCTCCTACGTTCGACCCGCCGCCCGGGGCGCGCGCCTACCGGCTGCGCACCGCGCGCGGCGAGTTCGCCGTGGTCGACGCGCCCGTCGCGGCCGGTGCCGAGCCGCGGGGCACCGCGCTGCTGCTGCCGGGGTTCACCGGGAGCAAGGAGGACTTCAACCCGCTGCACGAGCCGCTCGCGGCGCGCGGGTACCGCACGGTGGCCGTGGACGGCCGCGGACAGTTCGAGTCGGACGGACCGGTGGACGACGACTCCGCGTACGACCAGAGGGAACTCGCCCGGGACGTCCTCGCGCAGGCGGAGGCGCTCGGCACGCCGCTGCATCTGCTCGGGCACTCGCTGGGCGGGCAGATCGCACGCGCGGCCGTGCTCCTCGACCACTCCCCCTTCGTCTCGCTCACCCTGATGGCCTCCGGCCCGGCGCAGATCTCCGCCTCCCAGCAGCAGCGCGTGAAACTGCTGCGGGACGCGCTCGGCGTGATGTCGATGGCCGAGGTGTGGGAGGTCATCCAGGCGATGGAAACGCCCGAGGAGACCGACACCGGCGCCGGACTCGACGCGGGCCTCGACGACCGCGCGGACCTGCGCCGCCGCTGGCTGGGCCACAAGCCCGCCCAACTCCTGGCGACCGGGCTCCAGTTGTGCACCGAGCCGGACCGCGTCGCCGAACTCGCCGCCCTGCCACTGCCGTTCCACGTGCTCTCGGGCGCGCGGGACGACACCTGGCCGGTGCCGCTCCTGGACGACATGGCCCGGCGGCTGGGCGCCCGGCGCACGGTCGTCGAGGGGGCCGAGCACTCCCCCAACTGCGACCAGCCGCTCGCCACCGCCCGCGCCCTCGCCGGCTTCTGGGACACCGCCACCGAACCGCCGGAGGACCGGACAGGCGCCTAGAACTGCGTCTGAAGGTGCTCCCAGAAGCCGTCCCGCAGCGCGCGCCGCAGGTCCGCCTGGCCACGCAGGGAGTACTGGAGGATGCCCTCGGCCTCGACCAGCAGGTCCTGGTCCACCGACCCCGGCAGATACGGGTGGCCGGGGAGCAGTTCCGCCAGGGTTTCGCGGCCGCGCGCCACGAGCCACTTGGCGGCGATCTGCGCGCCCACGAAGCGGACGTTCTCGCGGGTCGGTCGGGCCGTCTGGGCGGGGTCGTACGCCGGGGCCGTGCGCCGGGAGACGTACGGCTTGAAGAACTCGAGGTCGAGGGTGCGCTGGCTGTCGACCTCCCAGAGCAGCGGCTCGGCCTGGTTGCGGGCGTCGGGAGCCTCGATGCCCCACAGGTGCACCCGGGCGCCGTAGCCCTGGGCGGCCTCCACCGCCGAGACCAGGTCCTCGTCACCGCCGAGCAGCGCGGCGTCGCTGATGGCGCGGTGCCGGGCCAGTGACTCCAGGTCCGTGCGGATGAGGGAGTCCACGCCCTTCTGCTGGTTGTTGGCGTTGAGGTTGCCCAGCCGGACCTTGACGTCCGGCAGTTCGGCGATCGACTGCTGCTCGGCGGTGTGGATGCGGCGCCGGGCGCCGTCGTACCAGTAGACGCGCAGCAGCCGGCTGTCGGCGAAGACGGTGCGGGCCCGGTCGATGAGCGCGTCGATCAGCCCCTCGGCGTCCAGGTCGAAGGCGCGGCGGTCCTCCGTCCCGGCCACCAGCCGCCCCGCCGCCGCGTAGAGGTACCCGGCGTCGACGAAGATCGCATGGGTCGAGGGCGTCTTCGCCACCTCGGCGAGCATGCGTTCCAGCAACTCGTTCGTGCGGTCGATGCGGGCGGACAGCGCCGCGAGGTCATCGTTCATCGCCTTCCATTGTCCCGGCGGTCACGCTGCGAACACAACCGGTCCCGGTCGGTCAATTGAAGCTGTCTTACCGGTCACTGATTAGACATTCGAAAAATTTCCTTAGCGTAGGGAATGTTTGCTTCGTGCAGCTCGTTGTACCCCGGTGAAGACAGTAGTTCTCCTCAGGAGGATGACCAGACGAAGGGAGAGGCAATGCGCTTCGAAATCATGCGACTCGACGAGGTCGACGGCACGCCCGTGGACTGCACCGTCGTGGACGCCGCCTCCGTCAACCGGATCGTTCAGCAGGCCGCCGCTGTCGGACAGCGGCTGTGGATCCGCCCGGCCGAGACCACGGCCTCGTAACAGCGGCCGGGACCCCGGCCTCATCACAGACGCGGACCACCGCAGAATCAGCTTCGAAGCCCCCGTACGACTGCCGTACGGGGGCTTCGCGCATGCACGCGCTCAGGCGCCCTGGATCACCTGCGTGACCCCGTTGATGATCTGCTGCACGGCGATCGCGGAGAGCATCATGCCCGCCAGCCGTGTCACCAGGACCACACCGCCGTCCTTGATGACCCGGATGATCAGTAGCGAGTAGCGCATGACCAGCCACAGCACCACGTGGATCGCGAGGATCGCCGACCACACCGAGACCTGGCCGGCCACGCTGTCGGCCTTCTGCACTGCGAGGATGACGGACACGATCGCGCCGGGACCGGCGAGGAGCGGCATGCCGAGCGGGACCAGCGCGACGTTGACGTCCTTGGTCTGCTTGGGTTCGTCCGTCTTGCCGGTGAGCAGGTCGAGCGCGATCAGCAGCAGGAGCAGTCCGCCGGCGATCATCAGCGCCGGGACGGACACGTGCAGGTAGCCCAGGATCTGGTTGCCGAGCACGCCGAAGACGGCGATGACTCCGCCGGCCACGCAGACGGCCTGGAAGGCCATCCGCTTCTGCGTCTTGGCGGGTCGTCCGGCGGTCAGCGCGAGGAAGATCGGAGTGATCCCGGGGGGATCCATGATGACGAAAAGGGTGAGGAACAGGGAACCGAAAACGGCAGCGTCGAACATCGGTGAGAAGCCTTGAAGAAGAGAGAAGTGACGTGAGGGCGAGGGAGGTGGGCCTCAGACCCCGCCGGCCCCCGGGACCGGGAACGCCCCGGTGGCCCGCCGCGTGATCTCCCCGTACACGTCGGGATGTGTCGTGAACTCACCGAGCGAGACGGTCTTGCGGCTGCCGTGGTAGTCGCTGGAGCCGGTCGCGAGCAGCCCCAGTTCGCCGGCCAGCCCGCGCAGCCGTGCGCGGCTGTCGGGGTCGTGGTCCATGTGGTCGACCTCGATGCCGTCCAGCCCGGCCGCGGCCATCTCGGCGATGCGGGACTCCGGCACCGTACGGCCCCGCTTGGCCGCCGCCGGGTGGGCGAAGACACACACTCCGCCCGCGCCCTTGACCAGCCGGATCGCCTCGAAGGGGTCCGTCTCGTGCTTCTCGACCCAGGCGCGGCCGCCGTCTGCCAGCCAGTCCTGGGTGAAGGCGTCGCTCACGGTGGGTACGACGCCGAGCTCGACCAGCGCCGAGGCGACGTGCGGCCGCCCGACCGAGCCGTCGTTGGCGATCCGCGCGACCTGCTCCCAGGTGACCGGCACGCCCAGCGCGTTCAGCTTGGCGATCATGGCCTTGGCCCGCGGCACCCGGTCGTCGCGGACCAGCTCGCGCTCGGCGAGCAGCGCGGGCTCCGCGGGGTCGAAGAGGTAGGCCAGCAAGTGCATGCTGATGCCGTCGACACGGCAGGAGAGCTCGGCACCGGTGACGAGGGTGAGCCCCTCGGGGAGCGCGGCGATCGCCTCGGCGTACCCGCGGGTGGTGTCGTGGTCGGTCAGCGCGACGACGTCCAGACCCGCCGCGGCGGCGTTGCGCACCAACTCGGCAGGGGTGTCCGTGCCGTCGGACGCGCTGGAGTGGGTGTGCAGATCGATGCGCACGACACGGACTCCAGGCTCTGACGGGACGGAAGGGGACACTCCAGGATAACGGGCGCCCAAGGGTGCCGTGTCACACCCGCGAGAGCCATGCGCCCCCTACGGCTCGGCACCCGAGGGCTCGCGCATCCGACGGCTCGCGCACCCCTGCGGCTCTCGGCTCCTACGGATGGAGCAGTCGCGGCGACAACGCCCCGCACGGGACCAGTTCGAGTTCGGCGCCCGCGTCCCGCAGGTCGGCCAGCACCAGCTCGTCGTACATCAGCAGCCCGGACTGCTCGGGCCACACCACCGCCCACAGCCACAGCCCGAGCGCCTCGCCCGCGAAGACGGCACGGTCGTCCGGTGCGCCGGACACGTGCCACAGCGGGGTGGGGCGGCCGCCGGTCAGGACCTTGGCGTCGGGCGGCTTCTCCACGTCCAGGTAGGTTCCGGGGTCCGGGCCGTCGATGCCGGCGTAGCGCGCGCCGAGGCCGACGCCGAGTTCCTCGGCGACCAGGATGAGTTCGCCCATGCCGCCGAGCGGCCCGGGTCCGGAACACGCCACGGCCGTGGCACGGCCGCCGCTGCGGTCGTCCCCGGCGTAGACCACGCCGGTGAACAGCCAGCCGACCGGCAAGGGCCACGGCATCCACACCGGCACCTGGGTGCGCCGCACCACCACACCGAGGGCCTCGACGCTGGGCGGGATCACGGGCTGCAGGGGATACACGGTCCCGTGCACGTCGCACTGCCAGGAATCGCTGAAGAGTCCGGGAGCCCTGACCCGGCCACCGCACTTCGGGCAACTGGGTTCGCCCCTCATAGGGCCCCACGGTCCTACCCCGGCAGCGCCACGTCAAGGACGATCACCCGTCCGGCCCGGACGCCCGGCCACGACCAACTAGGTGCATGTTGCATCAATTAGGGTCGCTAACTTATTATGTGTAAACAGCAACGATCGGAAGGAGCAGCATGCACAGCAGTACAGGAGGTCCCGCGGAGGGCGACGACCCGTTCGACGCGGGCGCGGGAAGCATCCTGCGGCAACCCAGTGCGGTCTGGGCGACGGCCGGCGCGTCCGTCGTCGCCTTCATGGGCATCGGGCTCGTCGACCCGATCCTGCCCTCCATCGCCAAGGGGCTGAACGCCACCGCGAGCCAGGTCTCCCTGCTCTTCACCTCGTACTTCCTGATCACCGCCTTCGCGATGCTGGTGACCGGCTTCGTCTCCAGCCGCATCGGCGGCCGCAAGACCCTGCTGCTCGGCCTCGCCTTCGTGGTGGTCTTCGCCGGACTCGCCGGCACCTCGGGCTCCGTGGCCCAGCTCGTCGGCTTCCGGGCCGGCTGGGGGCTCGGCAACGCGCTCTTCGTCTCGACCGCCCTCGCGGTCATCGTCGGCGCGGCGGCCGGCGGCAGCGCGGCGGCGATCCTGCTCTACGAGTCGGCGCTCGGCCTCGGCATGGCCTGCGGCCCGCTGCTCGGCGCGCTGCTCGGCAACGCCAGCTGGCGCTACCCGTTCTTCGGCACCGCGTTCCTGATGGCCGTCGGCTTCCTGTGCATCACGGTGTTCCTGAAGGAGCAGCCGAAGCCGGCCCGCAGGACCTCCCTGCTGGACCCGGTCAAGGCACTCGGCCACGGCGGCCTGGCCTCGGCGGCGGTCTCGGCGTTCTTCTACAACTACACGTTCTTCACCGTGCTGGCCTTCACGCCGTTCGTGCTGAACATGACCCCGTACAAGTCGGGTGCGGTGTTCTTCGCCTGGGGTGTGCTGCTCGCACTGTTCTCGGTGGTGGTGGCGCCGCGCATGCAGGCGCGGTTCGGTTCGCTGAAGGTGCTCGGCGGCTCGCTGGTGCTGCTGGCCGCCGACGTGGTGGTGCTCGGCTACGGCGGCCACACCACCGCCGTCGTCTGCACCATCCTGTCGGGCGCCTTCATCGGCGTGAACAACACCGTCTACACCGAGCTGGCCCTCGGAGTGTCGGACGCCCCCCGTCCGGTGGCGAGCGCGGGCTACAACTTCGTGCGCTGGTTCGCGGCCGCCGCCGCGCCCTTCTTCGCGCCGAAGATCGCGGAGTGGACCGACATCCACGTGCCGTTCGTGGTCGCGGGAGCGACCGCGGTGGCGGGCGCGGTGGTGGTCGCCGTCCGGCGCGGGGCCCTCACCAACGAGGCGGAGGAGCTCCAGCCGCGGCACGCCAGCGAGGACAGCGTCACGGTCTTCGCCAACTGACGCCGAACGGCGGCCTGTTGGTGAGCTTGCTCACTCCAGCGGGACGGAACCGCGGGCGGGGTCCCGCAGGTCCGTCCCGTGGCTCAGCCAGCGCTCGCGCAGGGCCTGCGCGCCGTGCACCCGCTTCCAGGCGGCCTCGTTCGGGGTCATCGGCAGCAGCGGCAGGAACCGTACGGGGTCCAGTGGCTCGTCGAGTTCCAGGTCCTCCACCATGCCGCCCGGCTCGGCCACCAGGACCGAGGTGAAGGGCGCGCCGGGCCACAGCGGCTCACCCACGTCGAGCGAGGCACCCGGCGCCACGACCACGCCCTCGACCTGCGGAGACGCTCCCAGTACGGCGAGCGGGCGGAGCACCTTGTCGGTGTCGGCGAGTCCGGCGCGGACGGAGAGGACCAGCTCCGCGCGCGGCCCCTTGACCGGGTCGGCGAGCGGCGCGGTGGGGTCGGTCATGGGCCGCGCGGACATGCCGAGCGTGGCGTACCGGACGATGTCCCCGTCGTGGAAGCGCAGCACCTCGAGCCGGTCCGTGCCGAGGAAGGTGACCGCTGCGCGGGCATCCGGTTCACCCAGCGCGGAACACAACCGGGCCTCTACCAGAGGAAGAACATCATCCATGCGGCGAGCATAGAACTCGTCAGCGGCAGGCAAAGCGGCACCTTGACACACCGGGCTGCTGATACTCTTGGCCGGTCGTCCGGGGCAGCGCGCAACGGGGTGCCCCCCAGGTGTTCAGCCCTGGGAGGTCTCGAACCGGCCCTGACGCCGATGGGACTCCCTTACGAGGGACCGGCCGGAGGAGGTGGGGCTGTCATGGATCGAAGTCGACCGTGCAGTAGCACCCGCTCTTCCCGCCGCTGATGTCGTCGCTCTGACTCCGGTCGGCCGCCACCTCTCGCGTTCGTGCCCTCGCGCACGTCATACGGAAGAGCACTTCGTTTCGTTTGATCTGTCTGATCTGAACAGTGACGAAGCTCGCCACCGCAACGGTGCGGTGCTCCCCGCTTTGTGGACGTGCCAAACATCCCTGAGGCCACCACGTCCTCATTCCGGGCAGTTCCAACCGCCGTCGGCGGCCCTCGTCACTCGCTGCGAAGGAGCCCCGCCATGTCGATGATCCGCGACCTGCGTTCCGTGGTCCGCCCCTCCCGCACGGCCGCGCGCCAGGACGACGGCGCGTACGACACCACGCGCGACCCGGCCACGCCCTCGGCCATCGTGGACTGCGCCGTCTACCGCGACGGCTCCCGTGTCCCGACCGACCACCCGCTCACCCCGCAGGAGGCCATGCGTCAGGTGCGGCGCGACGGGGGCTTCGTGTGGATCGGCCTGCACGAGCCGAACGAGGCCGAATTCGCCGGTATCGCCGGGGAGTTCGGGCTGCACCCGCTGGCCGTGGAGGACGCGGTCACGGCCCATCAGCGGCCCAAGCTGGAGCGTTACGACGACACGCTCTTCACCGTCTTCAAGACCATCCACTACGTGGACCACGACGAGCTGACCCCCAACAGCGAGATCGTGGAGACCGGCGAGGTGATGTGCTTCACCGGCCGGGACTTCTTCATCACCGTCCGGCACGGCGGGCAGGGCTCGCTGCGCGCGCTGCGGCACCGGCTGCAGGACGACCCCGAGCTGCTGGCCAAGGGCCCCTCCGCGGTGCTGCACGCCATCGCCGACCACGTCGTCGACGGGTACATGGCGGTCGCGGACGCGTTGCAGGAGGACGTCGACGAGGTCGAGACGGAGGTGTTCTCGCCGGGCCGGGGCGGCACCCCGCGCGGCACCGACGCCGGCCGGATCTACCAACTCAAGCGCGAGGTACTGGCGTTCAAGCGGGCGGTGTCACCGCTGCTGCGGCCCATGCAGCTGCTGAGCGAGCGTCCGATGCGGCTGATCGACCCGGACATCCAGAAGTACTTCCGGGACGTGGCCGACCATGTGGCCCGTGTGCAGGAGCAGGTCATCGGCTTCGACGAGCTGCTCAACTCCATCCTCCAGGCCAACCTGGCGCAGGCGTCCGTCGCCCAGAACGAGGACATGCGGAAGATCACGGCCTGGGCCGCGATCATCGCCGTACCGACGATGGTCTGCGGGGTGTACGGCATGAACTTCAAGTACATGCCGGAGCTGCACCTGAAGTACGGCTACCCGCTGATCGTGGCGGTCACAGCCGCGATCTGCCTGGGCATCCACCGCACACTCAAGCGCAACGGCTGGCTGTGAGCGGGCTCGTTACTCTTCTGCCATGAACACCGAGCTGCTCGACCAGGCCCTCGTCGAGGAGGCCACGAAGAAGTCCGGCCTCATCTGGGTCAAGGGCCCCGGAGTCCCGGCCCGTGCCCTGTGGCACGTCTGGCACGAGGGCGCCGCGTGCGTGGTGGGCGACGGGCCCGGCGAGCAGCCGCTGCCCGCACTGGCCGACGGGGCCGCCGCCGAGGTGACGGTGCGCAGCAAGGACAAGGGGGGCCGCCTGGTCACCTGGGCCGCGCGGGTCGTGGAGGTCTCGCCGGACTCCCCGCGGTGGCCGGAGGTCGTGGCCGAGCTGAAGGGGAAGCGGCTCAACGCGCCCGACGGCGAGGCCATGACGGCGCGCTGGGCCCGCGAGTGCCGGGTGCTGCGCCTGGAGCCCACGGGGACGACCGCGCCGCTGCCGGAGGGCTCGCTGGCCGAGGCGCCGCTGCCGACCCCGGCGACGACTCGCCGACCGGCCCCGGACGGACTGCCGCGGCTGCTGGTGAAGAGACGGCGCCGGAAGTAGCCCCCCGAGGCAGTAGGGGCACGGAGGTCAGGACGTCGGCAGCTGCTTGCCGTAGTCGACCGTCTCGTCCTTCTCGGGCTGGGCCACGGCGAAATCCTTGCCCCAGTCCGAGAAACTCAGCGTCCCCGCGTCGCCCGCGCGCACCAGGCGCAGCGGGTAGGGGGTGCCCTTAAGGGAGACGTCCAGGGTGCCGCCGGTGCCCTTGCCGCCGGTGATGCGGATGGTGCGGACGCCCGCCTGCTCGTGGTGCCCGTCGGTCGCCAGCGCGCCGTGCAGCGTCAGCAGCCCATCGAGGAGGACGTCCTTGTCCGTGAAGCCACTGAACCGCTTGTACGCGGGATCGCCCTGCGGCACCTTCACGTACTTGCCGTCCAGCTTGTCGGCGGCCCCGGTGGCCTTGCCGCTGCCGTCGACCTGGCCCCAGAACCCGGCGTCCGCCTTCAGGTACAGCTGTTCCCCGACCCGCAGCAGCCCGAAGGTCACCCCCTCCGAGGTGACCGAACCGGAGCCGCCGTCGTCCTTCAGACGCATGTCGAGCCGGTACGTACGGCCGTTGCTGACCACGTTCCCGGACAGGTGCACGGTGGACGCTGAGGCGGCCGCCGCCTTCGTCCTGGCCTGGATCTTGTCGGCCGGAAGTCTGCCCACCCCGTTGGTGCCCGCGTCCGGATCGTCCCCGGAACACCCCGTCAGACCCGCGCCCGCGACGACCAGAGCACACAGCACGCTCCTCAGCGCGGTCCGGCGGGTACGGCCCTGGGGAATCACGGTCACAGGTGGAGCTGCCTTTCTGACGGGTGTCCTGAGCGGCGTACGGCAGCGTACCGGGGCCGAGGCCGCCCGGCGGACCCGGCTCGTCCGGACCCTCACCAGGGCGTATCCGGGGTGGACGGGCTAGCCTGAAGCGCACCTGAGCGGGCATTTGGGAAAAGAATCCCGGCACACACGACACGCAACACACGCACCACACAGCCGTGCAAAGGAGGCGCAGCCATGGCAGCGGGCGCCCCCCGGATCTTCGTCTCGCACCTCTCCGGAGTCGCCGTCTTCGACCCGACGGGCGACCAAGTGGGCCGCGTGCGCGATCTGGTCGTCATGCTGCGCGTCGGGCGCCGGCCGCCCCGTCTGCTCGGGCTGGTCGTCGAACTCGCCACCCGGCGCCGCATCTTCCTGCCCATGACCCGGGTGACCGGCATCGAGTCGGGCCAGGTCATCACCACGGGCGTGCTCAACGTCCGGCGCTTCGAGCAGCGCCCCACCGAACGTCTCGTCTTCGGCGAACTGCTCGACCGGCGTGTGACGCTCGTGGAGACCGGCGAGGAGGTCACGGTCCTGGACATGTCGGTGCGGCAGCTGTCCGCGCGCCGGGACTGGGAGGTCGACCGCGTCTTCGTGCGCAAGGGCAGGAAGGGCGGCGCGTTCCGGCGCAACCGGGGAGAGGCCCTGACCGTGGAGTGGTCCGCGGTCACCGGCTTCTCGCTGGAGGAGCACGGGCAGGGCGCGGAGAGCCTGCTCGCCACCTTCGAGCAGCTGCGCCCCGCCGACCTGGCCAACGTGCTGCACCACCTGTCCTCCAAGCGGCGTGCCGAGGTCGCCGCCGCGCTGGACGACGACCGGCTCGCCGACGTCCTCGAAGAGCTCCCGGAGGACGACCAGATCGAGATCCTCGGCAAGCTGAAGGGCGAGCGCGCGGCCGACGTGCTGGAGGCGATGGACCCAGACGACGCCGCCGACCTGCTCGCCGAGCTGCCGCAGGAGGAGCAGGAGCGGCTGCTGGCGCTGATGGAGCCCGCCGACGCGGCCGACATGCGCCGGCTGATGTCGTACGAGGAGCACACCGCGGGCGGCCTGATGACGACCGAACCGATCGTGCTGCGCCCGGACGCGACCGTCGCCGACGCCCTGGCCCGCGTCCGCAACCGCGACCGCTCCCCCGCGCTGGCCGCCCAGGTCTACGTGTGCCGCCCGCCCGACGAGACCCCGACCGGGAAGTACCTGGGCACGGTGCACTTCCAGCGGCTGCTGCGCGACCCGCCCTACACCCTCGTCGGATCGATCCTCGACGACGACCTGCAACCCCTCGCGCCCGACGCGACGCTGCCGGTCGTCGCCGGGTTCTTCGCGACCTACGACATGGTGGCGGCGCCCGTCGTCGACGAGTCCGGCTCGCTGCTCGGCGCGGTCACCGTGGACGACGTCCTGGACCACATGCTGCCGGACGACTGGCGGGAGACGGAGTACGACCTGGACGAGGGGGCGGCGGCGCATGGTGACTGAGCGAGAGGGCATCCGCGAGCGGCCGGTGGGGGCCACCGCCGCCGGACGGCCGCGGGCCGGCCGGCTGGACCAGCCGCGCCCGCCCCGGCGCCGGCTGCTGCCGGAGTGGGACCCGGACGCCTTCGGGCGGCTGTCCGAGCGCATCGCGCGGTTCCTGGGCACCGGGCGGTTCATCGTCTGGATGACGGTGGTGATCATCGTGTGGGTGCTGTGGAACGTGGCCGCGCCCCGGCATCTGCGGTTCGACGAGTACCCGTTCATCTTCCTGACCCTGGCCCTGTCCCTCCAGGCCTCCTACGCCGCCCCGCTGATCCTGCTGGCGCAGAACCGGCAGGACGACCGGGACCGGGTCAACCTCGAACAGGACCGCAAGCAGAACGAGCGGTCGATCTCCGACACCGAGTACCTGACCCGCGAGATCGCCGCGCTGCGCATGGGCCTGGGCGAGGTGGCGACCCGCGACTGGATGCGCTCGGAGCTCCAGGACCTGTTCAAGGAGCTGGAGGAGCGGACCGTCGACGGTCACCGCCGGCACGGGGTATTCCCGGCGGATCACCCGCACGCACGTGACATGGACGACCGGTGACGGGGTCCCGGGGCCCGCACGGGGCGCCGTACCATCGTCCTTATGGCTACGGAAGACGCGGTGCGCGCAGCTCTGGCGACGGTTGACGATCCCGAGATCCACCGGCCCATCACCGAGCTCGGCATGGTCAAATCGGTGGAGATCGGCGCGGACGGAACGGTCGCGGTCACCGTCTATCTGACGGTCTCCGGCTGCCCGATGCGAGAGACGATCACCCAGCGGGTGACCGACGCCGTCTCCCGTGTCGAGGGTGTCACCCGGGTCGACGTCACGCTCGACGTGATGAGCGACGAGCAGCGCCGGGAGCTGGCGACCGCGCTGCGCGGCGGCCAGGCCGAGCGCGAGGTCCCCTTCGCCAAGCCCGGCAGCCTCACCCGCGTCTACGCCGTCGCCTCCGGCAAGGGCGGCGTCGGAAAGTCCTCGGTGACGGTGAACCTGGCGGCGGCGATGGCGGCCGACGGTCTGAAGGTGGGCGTGGTCGACGCCGACATCTACGGCCACAGCGTGCCGCGGATGCTGGGCGCGGACGGCCGCCCGACCCAGGTCGAGAACATGATCATGCCGCCGTCGGCGAACGGCGTGAAGGTCATCTCCATCGGCATGTTCACCCCGGGCAACGCGCCGGTCGTCTGGCGCGGGCCGATGCTGCACCGCGCGCTCCAGCAGTTCCTGGCCGACGTGTACTGGGGCGACCTGGACGTTCTCCTGCTGGACCTGCCGCCCGGCACCGGCGACATCGCGATCTCCGTGGCCCAGCTGGTGCCGAACGCCGAGATCCTGGTGGTGACGACGCCTCAGCAGGCGGCGGCCGAGGTGGCCGAGCGGGCGGGCTCCATCGCCGTCCAGACCCACCAGAAGATCGTCGGCGTGGTCGAGAACATGTCCGGCCTGCCCTGCCCGCACTGCGACGAGATGGTCGACGTCTTCGGCACGGGCGGCGGCCGGACGGTCGCCGAGGGCCTGACCCGCACCACGGGTGCCACGGTCCCGGTGCTCGGCTCCATCCCGATCGACGTCCGCCTGCGCGAGGGCGGCGACGAGGGCAAGCCGGTCGTCCTGTCCGACCCGGACTCCCCCGCGGGCTCGGCCCTGCGGGCGATCGCCGACAAGCTCGCGGGCCGCCAGCGGGGCCTCGCGGGGCTGTCGCTGGGGATCACCCCGAAGAACAAGTTCTAGGCCTTACGAGGGCCGTGGCGGCCCGCACCGCCCGTAGGGCGACAGGGGCGCCGTCCCGCGTGGACGGCGCCCCTCCGTGCCGTGTCCGCCGTGTGGCGCGTGGCGTCAGGCGTACGCGTTGATGTCCTTGATCATGGCGAAGCCGAGCCCGTACGCGCTCATGCCCCTGCCGTACGCCCCCACGTGGACGCCCTGGGAGGTCGAACCGGCGAGCACCCAGCCGAACTCCGACTCCCGGTAGTGGAACGGCGTCGGGACACCGTCCACGGGCAGGGACAGCATGGACCACTCCGGGCCGGACAGGTCGTCGGCCAGCTCCCACGCGGTCTCCGTCTGCTGCTCCAGCCAGTCGTCCCGCAGGGTGTGGTCCACCTGCCCGGGCCAGGTGAAGGACAGCAGGCCCACCGCGGCCAGCCAGGCCGCGGAGGAGACCGAGGTGGCCTCCAGCTGGCCCGTGCCGTCGGCGAGACGCCGTACGGGCTGGGCGGCGACGGTGACGACGACCGCGAACTTCTCCTTGGACTCGTCCGGCGATCCGGACACGGACTCGTTGCGTACGGACGGCTCGTCGCCGTGCCCGGTCGAACCGTGTTCCACGGAACCGTCGGCCGAGGTGCCGACCTGCATCAGCCAGCGCGGCCCCGTGAAGGCCTCGTCGAGGCCGTACCAGGGAAAGGGCGCCAGCAGGTAACCGTCAGCCGTGCGCCGGGCGAAGGGGGACTGTTGTCCGCCCTCCGCGGCCGGCGCCTGCGCGCCTGCCCGACTTGTCGTCTCCATGTGCCCGGTGGCCTCCTCGCTCTCGTCGGACCGGGGTGTCCCGCCCCCCTTCGGGCGTACTCGTCCGGTCCGCACAACAACTCGGCAGCATATCCATCCCGCTTCGGGCAGCCGGGAAAACCGCTCGGCGCGTGGGTCGCGGGTACGGCCGTTTCACGCCGCGCACGGGCCGTGCGCGGCGTGAAACGCGTCACATGGGAACGCGGGTCAGGTGGCGTCCGCGTCGAAGGGCGGGCGCTCGTCCTGAGCGGGGCCCTCGGGCTTCTTGGTCATGTCGATCCGGCCGCCGGCCGAACCCGAGGAGCCAGAAGAGCCGGAAGAGCCGGAGGTGGAGGACGTGGAGGACGTGGAGGACACCGAGGAGTCGTACTCGTTGCCGTTCACCGCGTCCGTGATCTCGGCCATCTCCTTCTTCAGGTCGAAGCCGTTGCGGATCTCCTGCAGCCCCAGGTCGTTGTTGTCCAACTGCTTGCGGATGAACGTCTTGGGGTTGAGGTCCTCGAACTCGAAGTCCTTGAATTCCGGGCCGAGTTCGCTGCGGATGTCCTGCTTGGCGCTCTCCGAGAACTCACGGACCTTCCGGATCGTGCGCGTCACGTCCTGGATGACCTTCGGGAGCTTTTCGGGACCGAAGACGAGCACGGCCACGATGATGATCGTCAGCAGCTCGAGCGGTCCTATGTCATTGAACACCTGAAGCTCCTTGCGATGTCCTCGGTCCTCGGCCCTCGGGTGGTCCGGTCTGTGTGGGGCTGTCCGTGGTCCGGGCCGGATCCACGGTACCCGGCCCACGTGCCCGACCGGTACCGTCCCGAGGTGTCGGACTGCGTGTACACGACGGGTTTTCCGGCGTGTTCCGCACGGTTTGTGTCAATTGCTGTTCGACGACCCGAGTACCAGGGAGACCTTCCGTGCCTTCCCGTCACGTTCGACGGTCAGTTCCAGACGGTCGCCGGGGCGGTGCGCACGTGTCTTGACGATCAGCTCCTCACCCGAGTGGACACGCTGGCCGTCCACCGCGGTGATGACGTCTCCGCCCCTGATGCCCGCCTTGGCACCGGGACCGCCGGGGGTGACCGGCGGTCCGCCGTCCCGGCCCTTGGCGCCGACCCTGGCTCCGTCGCCGGGGTAGTTCATGTCCAGGGTCACCCCGATCACCGGGTGGCTGGCCTTGCCGTGCTTGATCAGCTCCTCGGCGACGCGCCTTGCCTGGTTGACGGGGATGGCGAAGCCCAGGCCGATGGAGCCGGCCTGACCGGTCTGGAGGCCGGAGCCGGTGCCCGCGGAGCGGATGGCGGAGTTGATGCCGACGACCCGGCCCCGGGCGTCGAGGAGGGGGCCACCGGAGTTGCCGGGGTTGATCGGGGCGTCGGTCTGGAGGGCGTCGACATAGGACACGTCGCTGCCGTCGCCCTTCTCGCCGCCCGCCGTGATGGGGCGCTCCTTGGCGCTGATGATGCCGGAGGTGACGGTGTTGGCCAGGTCGAAGGGCGCGCCGATGGCGACGACCGGGTCGCCCACCTGCACGTTGTCGGAGTTGCCGAGCGGGATGGGGGTCAGGCCGCGCACGCCGCGGACCTGGACGACCGCGAGGTCGTATCCGGCGTCCCGGCCGATGATCCTGGCCTTGGCGGTCTGCCCGCCGCTGAAGGTCACCGATATGTCGCCGCCGGAGGCGGCGTTCTCCACGACGTGGTTGTTGGTGAGGACGTGGCCGAGGCTGTCGAGCACGAACCCGGTGCCGGTGCCCTGCTCGCCGGAGCCGCTGACGTGCAGCGTCACCACGCCGGGCAGGGCCCGCGCGGCGATCCCGGCGACGCTGTCCGGGGCGCGCCCGGCGGGCTCCTTCCCGGCCTGCGGCAGCTCCACGGCGCTCAGGCCGCCGTTGCGTTCGATGTACGCCCCGGCCAGCCCGCCGAGCGCGCCGGACACCAGCGCGAGCACCACGGCCCCGCCCACCAGCGCCCGTGTGACCCGCCGGTGCCGCTGCTCGACGCTGAGCACGCCGACTCCGGTCTGCTGCAACGGCGCGGCGACCCGGCCACCGGCCCAGGGGTCGTAACGCCCCCAGGGGTCGGCGGGGCGGGCACCGTGGTGGGTCTCGGCAGCGCCGGGGGCGGGCATGCCGTGCCCGTCACCCACGGCCTGGGCGGGCACGCCGTGCGACGGGCCTTGCGGCACGCCCGCCGGCATGGCGTCCGCGGGTGCCGCCTCCTGCGGTGCGGCGGCCGGGGCCTGCGGCTGCGAGGGGAGACCGGAGGGCGCGGGGTGAGTGGGAGCCGGGGCCCCCGGCTGGGGCGCCGGGGGCGCCGAGCCGTACGGCTGGGTGTCCACGGCGGGCGGGCCCTGGGGGGCGGGTGCAGGGGTGCCGGAGGAGAGAGCGGGAGTGCCCTGGGCGGGCGTCACCGCCGGATGCTGCACCGGCGGGGCGGGCGCCCAGGGACCGGGCTCACCGTACGGAGGGGTGCTGTAGGGATCAGGATCGTGCAGCGGCCTGGGCCGCTCGCCGGAGACGACGGAGGTGTCAACGGCCCCGGACGGCCCCTCCACGGGCCGGTTGGCACCCGTCTCGGCGGACGCCCCGGGGAAACCGGGACCGGCCGGAGGCACCGGCGCGGCGGGCACAGCAGGCTCGCCGTGCGCAGCGGGTGGAGCAGGCTCGCCGGGCACCGCAGGCACGCCAGGTGCGGGGGGTACGTCAGGCTCGCCGGGCACCGCAGGCACGCCAGGTGCGGGGGGTACGTCAGGCTCGCCGGGCACCGCAGGTGCGGCAAGCGCGCCGGGCACCACAGGCTCGGTACGTGCGGCAGGCTCGCCAGGCGCCGCAGACACGCCAGGTGCAGTAGGTACGACAGGCCCGACAGGCGCAACAGGTGCGGCAAGCGCGCCGAGCACCGCAGGCTCGGTACGTGCGGCAGGCTCGCCAGGCGCCGCAGGCACGGCATGGGTGCCAAGCGTGGCGGGAGCGGTCGGCGCGGCCGGTGTGTGGTCCGTTTCGGGGGCACGGGTGGACGGGGCGTCCTCCGCTGCAAGGTGGGTGCCCTCCGCCTCGGTGGACGCCGGGCGGGGTCGAGCGAGTTCGAAGTCGCCCGTGTCGGGGGCGGCGCCGGAGGTCTGGAGCGGGCGGTCCAGTTCGTAGTCACCGTCTGCGTCGGCGCGTGCGGGGGCCGCGGCCTGCGCCTGCTCGGCCACGGGCCCGCCGGCTGCCGCACCCTCCTGGGCGGACGTCCCAGCCGTGTCGGCGGCCGGGGCGGGACCGGACGTGCCCTCCGGCCGTTCGTCCGGAGGGACTGCGCGGCTCCACCACTTCGGGCGGGCGGACTTCGTGGGCTTGCCCTCGTTCATGTTCTCCCCACAGCGGGTCGCGGCACGGCTCGTCGTTCGGTGGCCGTACGGCGTCGACTCCGCGCCCCGACCGATGTCATGGGCGCGACCACTGTGCGATTCAACCAGGTTCCCGGGCCGAGGCGCAGGGACCGGTCAGTGCGCGGTGCGGGAGGAGGCGGTGGGAGAGGGCGCGGTGAGCAGGCCCGGGGCGGTGAGCCCCGGGTCGGCGGACCACGAGGTCAGGGAGATCGGCGGGGTCGCGGTGAGCGGACGTATCAACGGCGACATGACGGCCGCGCCGGCGACCACCGGGGTGGTCAGCGGATGCATCACGTTCTGCGTCTGCCCGCCGGGAGGCACGGCCCCCGGCAGCAGCGGTGCGGCCGGCGGCGTCGAGGCCGCCTGCACCGAGCCCGACGACCGCTGTCCCCGGCCCGACTGCGGCGCGGCCGACTGGCGGCGCCGCGCGGTGTCGGAGGCCGACGCCGCCGCACCCGCGGTGCGCGCCGGAGTCACGTTGCTGCCGGTCCCGGAGCCACCGCGCGCTTCCGCGGCGGTGTCACCCGCCGAGCCGGTGGTCACCCCGCCCAGGGCGAGGGCGGCCAGCGACACCGCCCCGGCGGCGACGAACGCGAACCGCAGCCCGCGCGAGGCGGACCGCTCGCTGTCGGGACGGCCGACGGGGTGGACCCGGAAGCCGCGATCCTCGGCGGGGACGGCGGGATGCGGCCGGGCCGGCACATACCCGAACTCGAACTGCTCGCCGGGCCCCACCCCGAACACCCCGGAGCCTGAGGACAGCCCCCCGGGCAGCCCTCCGCCACCCAGCGGCGAACCACCGCCGCCACCGGTACCACCCCCCGGGAGGCCCTGGAGGCGGGCCAGGAAGCTCTCGGAGGGAGGCGGTGGGGCCGCCTGGGCGAAGACGTTCTTCAGACGGCGCTGCGCGTCGACCTCCGCCTTGCACTTCGGGCAGGTGGCCACGTGCGCCAGGACACGCTCGCGCGTGTCGTGACCGAGCTCGCCGTCCACGAGGGCGGCGAGCCGGTCTCCCAGATGCTGTTCCGCGAGGCGTCCCGCGGGGTTCGGTCGTGATCCACTCACGCGGTCGCGCCCCCTCCCCCCAGCGCGGGGACCGGGGCCACGAAGCCGCGGCGCTCGGCCCGGGCCTGCGGCGAGCGGTGCGCGAGGGCCTTGCGCAGCTGCGAACGACCGCGGTGGATGCGGGAGCGCACCGTGCCCAGCTTGACGCCCAGGGTCGCGGCGATCTCCTCGTACGACAGTCCTTCGATGTCGCACAGGACGACCGCGGCACGGAACTCGGGCGCGAGGGTGTCCAGGGCCTGCTGCACGTCCGCGTCGAAGTGCGCGTCGTTGAACAGCTGCTGCGGAGTGGGCTCCTTGCTGGGCAGCCGCTCGGCCGCGTCGTCGCCGAGCGCGTCGAAGCGGATGCGCTGCTTGCGGCGGACCATGTCCAGGAAGAGGTTCGTGGTGATCCGGTGCAGCCAGCCCTCGAACGTGCCCGGCGTGTAGGTCGACAGGGAGCGGAAGACGCGGACGAAGACCTCCTGGGTGAGATCCTCGGCGTCGTGCTGGTTGCCGGTGAGGCGGTAGGCCAGGCGGTAGACACGGCCGCTGTGCGTGCTGACGATCTCCTCCCAGGTGGGCGGAGTCCACGCCTGCCCGTCCGCGTCGGTCGAGAAGGTCGCGGTCTGGGTGGATTCGGCGGCGTGGCTCACGTCAGCAGCGGTGTCGGTCACGGATTTCGGCCTGCCCGCCGATCCGAGAAAGCGCCGTAGCACTCCTCCCCGATCTGCAGGCGCAGCCGCACCTCCCCTGTCAGCTCTGGTGGTGTCCAGTGGAGCCCCTACCATAGCCACCTCGCCCGTTAGCTCCGGATAAGCGGTTTTACGAGAATTTGACACGTGCTGGCACGGCTGGTGCGTCTGCGTCAGCAGTGCTCGGTGTCCCGATCCATCCCATACCCCCCGTCCACGCCGTCGTCGCGCCCCGTGTCGTTTCCTCACCCCTTCAAACGACCGGTCCCATCTGCGGGTTCCCGGCCCCAACGGATACAGTCACGCCCAGGCATCCACGGGACAGGAGAGGGTCATTACCGGCAACCGGCAGACGAGCTGGGCGTTCGCCGACGCCTATGTCGCCGAGGACGACGCGCTGCGCTGGGCCCGTGAGCGGGCCCGTGAGGCAGGGCTGCGCTCGGTGTCGCCCGGCGCGGGCGCCGCGCTGCGGTTGCTGGCCGCCACCGCGGACGCCAAGGCGGTCGCGGAGATCGGCACCGGCACCGGGGTCTCCGGGATCCACCTGCTGCACGGCATGCGGCCGGACGGGGTGCTGACCACCGTCGATCCCGAGCCGGAGCACCAGCAGTTCGCCCGCCAGGCGTTCCGCGCCGCGGGCTTCGCCGGCAACCGCGCCCGCTTCATCCCCGGCCGCGCCCTGGACGTGCTGCCCCGGCTCGCGGACGCGGGGTACGACCTCGTGTTCTGCGACGGCGACCGACTGGAGTTCCCCGAGTACTTCGCTGAATCGTTGCGCCTGCTGCGACCGGGAGGCCTCGTCGCCTTCGAGGGTGTCTTCGCGCACGGGCGGACGGTGGACTCCGGACCGCAGCCGACGGAGGTCGTGCGGCTGCGGGAGTTGCTGCGCACGGTGCGCGAGAGCCCCGACCTGACGCCGTCCCTGCTGCCGGTGGGCGACGGACTGCTCTGCGCCGTCAAGCGCTGAGCGCTCCCGTCACCCGTGTGTCGCGCGCCCCCGCACAAACAGCGACCCCGACACCGCGTACGATGCCGGGGCTACTGAAAGGGTATGGTCGCTTGCGCGTCAGCCGACGACCTTCTTGAGGGCGTCGCCGAGCGCGTCGGCCTCGTCGGGGGTCAACTCGACGACGAGCCGACCGCCGCCTTCGAGCGGAACGCGCATGACGATGCCCCGCCCCTCCTTGGTCACCTCGAGCGGGCCATCACCCGTCCGCGGCTTCATGGCCGCCATGCTCGTTCCCCTTCCTGAAACCCAGCTCATCGTCAAAGCCGACGGCCCACCGAGAGGGCACGCGCGCGATCCCTGCCCAGAACGGCACAGGACACGCGACACCGGCATCGAACACATTGCTTCCAAGCCATTATCCCGCATCCCAGGACCCGATGACCAACATCAGTTGGCATCGCTTGGGCAACGCGCGCGAGCAAAACCACTCAATTCGGCGATGTGGCTGCGATACTGCGCGCCCACGCCTCCGTGCGCCCGCCGCGGACGCGCCGGAATTCTTTGACGCAGGTCACATGCCGGGTCCGCGCCCCGGCCGGTGATCTCCGTCATGCTGTCCTCGGACCAGGACCGACCATGACGTACCGAGCGGTACGTCATCGAGGCGACACCGGAGGGGATGCCCCATGGCCGACACCGTGCTCTACGAGGTGAGCGACGGGCTCGCGACGATCACGCTGAACCGCCCCGAGGCGATGAACGCGCTGAACGTCGCCGCCAAGGTCGCCCTCCGGGACGCGGCCCGGGAGGCGGCGGACGACGACGCCGTGCGGGCGGTGCTGCTGACCGCCGCCGGGGACCGGGCGTTCTGCGTGGGCCAGGACCTCAAGGAGCACATCGGGCTGCTGGCCGCCGACCGGGAGTCCGGGTCGGGGCAGACCATGAGCACCGTGCGGGAGCACTACAACCCGATCGTGCGGGCGCTGGCGGGGGCGCGGAAGCCGGTGGTCGCCGCGGTGAACGGGGTCGCCGCCGGGGCGGGCTTCGGTTTCGCGCTCGCCGCCGACTACCGGATCGTGGCGGACACGGCGTCCTTCAACACCTCGTTCGTGGGGGTCGCGCTCACCGGGGACTCAGGGATCTCGTGGACCCTGCCTCGGGTGGTGGGGCCGGCCCGCGCCGCCGACCTGCTGCTCTTCCCGCGCCGCGTCACCGCCCAGGAGGCCCACGAACTGGGCATCGCCAACCGGGTCGTAGCCGCCGCCGAACTGCGGGCGGAAGCCGAGAGGACGGCGCGGGCGCTGGCCGAGGGGCCGACGGTGGCGTACGCGGCGCTGAAGGAGGCGGTGGCCTTCGGACTGACGCACTCCCTGGAGGAGACCCTCCAGAAGGAGGACGAGCTCCAGACCCGGGCCGGGCAGTCCGAGGACCACGCGATCGCCGTCCAGGCGTTCGTCAACAAGGAGAAGCCGAAGTACCTGGGCCGCTGACCGCGGCGCAGGCGGGTACCGCGCCCCTGACCGGCCGGGTCAGGGGCGGCGCGCCACGCAGTCCGCGAGGTGGTCGTCGACCAGACCGCACGCCTGCATCAGGGCGTACGCCGTCGTCGGGCCGACGAAACGCAGACCGCGCTTCTTCAGGGCCTTCGACAGGGCCGTCGACTCGGGGGTGACGGCCGGGACGTCGGACAGGGTCCTGGGTGCCGGGCGGGCGGCGGGGTCGGGGGCGTGGGACCAGATGAGGGCGTCCAGCTCGCCAGGGGACCAGTCGGCGATCACGCGCGCGTTGGCCAGCGTCGCGTCGATCTTGGCGCGGTTGCGGATGATGCCCGGGTCGGCGAGCAGCCGCTCGCGGTCGGCGTCGGTGAAGTCCGCCACCGCCGCGATCTTGAAGTCGGCGAAGGCGGAGCGGAAGCCGGCGCGGCGGCGCAGGATGGTGATCCAGGACAGGCCGGACTGGAAGGCCTCCAGGGCGAGGCGTTCGTAGAGCGCGTCGTCGCCGTGGACCGGGCGACCCCACTCCTCGTCGTGGTAGGCCACGTACTCCGCCGTGGACAGGGCCCACGGGCAGCGCAGGGCGCCGTCCGGGCCGGCGATCGCGGCACCCGGCGTCACGGTCTCGTCCGTCACCGCTGGTCCTCCGGTTCGGGCTTGGTCAGGTGGACGTGGGCGGCCGCGGCCCGAGCACCGGCCAGCGCGGACTCCAGGTCGGCGATCCGCGCGTCGCGCTCGGCGAGTTCGGCGCCGAGACGGCCGAGGGCGTCGTCGACGTCCGCCATGCGGTAGCCCCGGACGGTCAGCGGGAAGCGGAGGCTCTCCACGTCCGCGCGGTCCACCGGGCGGTCCGGTGGCAGCGGGTCCACGAGCCGCTCGGGCGCCGCCTCGGGCAGCGGTCCGGTTCCCTCGCCGCCGCCCACCACCGCGAGGGTCACCGCGGCGACCACGACGGCGAGCGCGACGACCAGGAAGAAGAACATAACCATCGCTGGGGTCCCCACGGAGTCTGTCGTAAGTGTCAGGGTCCGATCGTGCCATGCGAGGCTGACGGTTAGGGTCGCCAGACGACCGAAGACCGGGAAAGACCGGGCAGGACCAGGCAGGACCAGGCAGGACCAGGAAGAAGAGGAGAGGTCACAGGGGATGCTCAGGCTGGGCAGGCGCGAATTCGACGCGCACGAGCCGGTGATCATGGCGATCATCAACCGGACCCCGGACTCCTTCTACGACCAGGGGTCGACGTTCCGTGACGAGCCGGCCCTCGCGCGCGTGGAGCAGGCGGTCGCCGAGGGGGCCGCGATCATCGACATCGGTGGGGTGAAGGCCGGGCCCGGCGACGAGGTGACGGCCGAGGAGGAGGCCCGGCGGACGGTCGGCTTCGTGGCCGAGGTGCGGCGGCGGTTCCCGGACGTGGTCATCAGCGTCGACACCTGGCGGGCCGATGTCGGCGAGGCAGTGTGCGAGGCGGGTGCCGACCTGCTGAACGACGCGTGGGGCGGGGTGGACCCGCGGCTCGCCGAGGTCGCGGCACGCTACGGCACCGGCCTGGTGTGCACGCACGCCGGCGGCGCGGAGCCCCGGACACGGCCGCACCGGGTGACGTACGACGACGTCATGGCCGACATCCTCCGGGTGACCGTGGGGCTGGCCGAGCGGGCGGTGGCGCTCGGCGTGCCCCGGGAGTCGGTGATCATCGACCCCGGGCACGACTTCGGCAAGAACACGCGGCACAGCCTGGAGGCGACCCGGCGTCTGGGCGAGATGGTCGCGACCGGGTGGCCGGTGCTGGTGTCGCTGTCCAACAAGGACTTCGTGGGCGAGACGCTGGACAAGCCGGTGAAGGAGCGGCTGGTGGGGACGCTGGCGACGACGGCTGTCTCGGCGTGGCTGGGGGCCCAGGTGTACCGGGTGCACGAGGTGGCCGAGACACGGCAGGTGCTGGACATGGTGGCGTCCATCGCGGGACACCGGCCGCCGGCGGTGGCCCGGCGCGGACTGGCGTAGGGCAGACGGCTTTCCCGCCGGCAGTGACCCGGCGCGGGCCGGTGGGGCCGGGCGCACAGTGCCCGCGCCCCGCCGTACGGGCGCGCCAGGTCCTGTCGGCCCAGGTCCTGTCGTCACATTCCCGTCGTCCGCCCGAAGGGCGGGCCGCGCGGCGTCCGGTGCGTGCGATCGCAAGGCGCCGGAGCACCCTCGCGGCGGAGCCACATGGGCGCTCCGGCAACGCGGCTGGGGGTCCCCTCTGCTCGAAGAGCTTGGGGGAGGGCGTGCCAGGCGTCGCACGGCAGGCGGGAATGTGACGACAGGGCCTAGTGTCCTGAGTTGTTAATTCGGTTCAGATATCCGGCGAGGCGTTCGAGGATCTCGTCTGCGGTCTTCGTCCAGACGAAGGGCTTGGGGTCT
>NZ_JBIAXS010000048.1:0-41429 GCF_042896885.1 Streptomyces sp. NPDC001231 | reverse complement strand
CACAGCAACCTCGTCCGGAGTCACACACTCCCAACGCCACACCGGCCCAGAAGGACACGCACCACCACACCCGACCTGACCAAGCCCTACTAGGAGCGGGGTATGACAGCCAACCCACCCGGTCCCTCGAACCCCGCTCCGCGACTTCCCCCGTCGCCGTGACCAGGCACTCGGGGCGGCACGCCGCATGGGCGCTCTCAGAGCTCGGCAACATTGAAGCGTCCCGACCAAGCAGGCGCTGTCCGTATCTGTCGAAGAACGCTCTCCGTTGTCACATACGTAGCCACTCTAGCGGCGCGGAAAGAGGAAGGACTCAATGATCCGGGTGTCGTACTCGTACCCGTGGACCCGGATTTCAGCAATGGCTACGAAGTCGCGCTGGTCTACTTCCGCCGCCAACTGAGCTGCCAGACTTGGGTTTTTCAGAAGTTGCGCTGAGCCAGCCGTGCCGAAGCCGTGGCAGCCCATCACGACGAAGGCTGCGGTCTTGTGCGAGGGATCAAAGGGGTTCTGGCATCGCACTACCAAGCCGTAGTCCTTGACCACCTTCTGGCCTCCAGCGCCGTACTCGGGCGCGTATCTACGGTTGGCGATGGTGATGGCGACCTCGTCCAAGCTGATGCCCACAGGCAAGGTGTCCTGAATGGCGTCGAAGGTCCGCCGGGAGACGTCGTTGACCGCCGGGCCACCCAATATGAGCAAATTCGCCGAGGAAAGCTCTGAGACCGGAGCTTCCAACGAGTCCGTGATCTTGTATTCGATGCCGATGTTCTCGAAGGTCGGAGTGAACTCCAGCAGGACCCTGACCTCGTTGATGCTCGCACGGTGCGTGCTACGAGGAAGCGGCCCCTCCCGACAGGTGAGTACCAGTCTCAGAGGGCGGCCGTTCTTCAGGATGGGCCGCCAAATCCTTCGCTCTGCCCGTGTCTTCCACGCTCCGGCCATGCGATGTGCGGTGGCGGTACCCACGACCAGGAGCAGGCCGCCAACAACCTCCGATGCAACAGACGGCACCCCGTCCATCAGCACGCTCACCGCTCCGCCCGGCCTTCTCTCGCCAGGAGCAGGATTCCCGCCACCGTGGGCGCATGTGTGAGCGTTCCTTCCAACACCTGGCCGAGCGCCTCCTCGACCGACATCCACACCAGACCGAACTCCGCGGTATGACGGGCGCCCATAACGAGCTTGTGTACTCGTACGAGATGTGTCCGGTGTACGGATACCGAGAAGTCCATGTCGAGGGTGAGGATCTCCTCAGCGTCGTCAGCAACGCATCCGGACTCCTCGAACAGCTCACGTAAGGCGGCCTCAACGTGCGACTCTCCCTCTTCCACCTTCCCCCCGGGCAGTTCCAGGGTGTAGCGGTCGTGCGTCGCACGGTCCTGGCGAACCAGCAGCATCTCGCCTGCACCGCTCACATGAAGGACACACACTGAGTCGGGGAAGATCAGCCGCCCGTCAATGAGGCGAAGGCTGTCTGGAAGTTGCATGGCCCCCCGTTCCATCGCGCTGCTTTCGAGGTACCAGTGGCTACCCCTCCGCGAAGGTCGACATGCCCAACGCCCGCGGATGGGTCACCCAGTGGTCTCCACAGCAAGTAGCGCGCCCGCCGTCGCAGCCAACCGGCCTTGGGGAACATCAACCCGTACGGCACGTTCCGCCTCGACATGGACAAGCGGATCGATCTCCTGCCCGTCCCTGTACCAAGCCCGCGCCGAGCAGCGCTCAGCGCGTCGGACGGTAGGTCGCGATGATCACTCCGCTGCTGGTCGGCCGGGCGCTCACCAGCTGCAACTTCTTCAGGGTGGCGTCGTCGGCGAACAGCTTCTTGCGGTCCTCGCCGGCCACCACCGGGTGGATCAGCAGTACCAGTTCGTCCAGCAGGTCCTGCTCCAGCAGCGAACGCACCAGCGTCGGGCTGCCCGCGACGGTGATGTCCTTGCCCTCGCCCGCCTTGAGCTCCTCGATCGCGGCCGCCAGATCGCCGTTGATGAGCGTGCTGTTCGCCCAGTCCTCGACACTGTCCAGCGTGGAGGAGACGACGTACTTGGGCGAATCGTTGATCCACTTGGCGAAGCCGGCGTCCTCGCCGCTGGTCACCGTCGGCCAGTACCCGGCCCACTCGGTGAAGGTCACCCGGCCCAGCAGAATCGTGTCGGCCGTCTCCAGCGTCTCCCCCAGCGCCGCGCCCATCTCCTCGTCGAAAGCGAACTGCCACTCGTTCGGCGACTGGGCGACACCGTCGAGCGAGACGAACAGACCCGAAACGACCTTGCGCATGATTCCTCCGTCATGAGTTCGGGGTCGTCTGCCCGGTCCCGGCCAGGACGGCCCTCTGACCGGGACGAGCCGACCCCGTCGGCTACGCCAGGAAGACTATGCGGGTATCGAAGCTGAGGTCTTGTACAGAAGCGACAGGGGCTCCGCCCTGTCCGGAGCGCTCAGCCGAGTGGCGGTCCGGCCGATGTACCGGGTCAAGGACCGCGCCAGATGCGGCTGGTCGAAGTAACCCAGCCGGTGCACGACGTCCTGGGCCGGCGCACCCTCCTGGATCAGTACCGCCGCCTCGCGGGCGCGGCGGATCTGCCGGATGGCGCCCCAGGTGAGGCCCGTCGCAGCGACCAGGCGCCGCTGGAGGGTGCGCTCGGAGACGTCGAGGGTGGCGCCGTCGAGCATGGCGGGCACAATCGGGTCGCAGTCCACGATGCCCTCACGCACCATGCGCCGTACGAACGCCTCCGCGTTGTCGTAGTCGGGCGGGTGCCAAGCGGAGCCCTTCAGCCAGACGGAGTGCCGCGTCACGTCGGGTATCTCCGCGCTACCGCCCACAAGCTGGCTGATCGGTATGTGCGGCATCGAGGTGCCGAGGGCAAAGCTGATGCCGAAGAACGTGGCGTCCTTGGGGACGGGGGCCAGACAGGCCTTGGGCTCCGGGCCCAGTACGGCCGCCTGGCCCTGACCGTGGTGCTCCCAGAAGACGAGCTCCCAATGCGATGTCGCGATCGACGTCATCCGGCCCACGTCGTCGCTGCGGCTGCGCCACACCCGCTCGATGTACGGCAGCTCCGACGGCCGGCTCTCGATCTCCAGACCCAACCGGATCATCCCCCGTTCACCGCTGCCTGAGCCGCCAGTGTGTCACGTCGTCCGGACGGCCAGAGCGCGTGCGAGATGCGCGGGGAGGATCGGCGCGGCTCGGCCTCAGCTCCTGCTGAGGCGGTCACGGCACCTTCCTCGCGGCGCAACCATGAGCGGCCTTCAGGCATGATGATCACCAACGAGTGATCCATGAGAAGGGGTATCCGTGCACGCAGACAGGCGCTGGGCCAGATTCGCCGTTGCCGCGGCGGGGGCGGCGATTTTCTTCATCACCGCCTGCGAGGGGCCGTCAGCCCTGGCAGACGGTGAGAGCTCGCCGAATCCCGACTTCGCGGCTTTCCAGGCCAAGCCCTGTCCAAAGCTGACCGATGCCGACAAGGCCAACGGCCACCTGATCACCACGACCGCCGGCCCGCGCGAAGGCATCACCGTCCGCCCCGGCGGCGAACCGCAGACCGTCCTCGTCAAGCTCTGCAACACCACCGGCAAGGCACTCCGCGACATCGCGCTCTCCGCGCAGATCGAGTCCAACTACGCGGGCGAGCAGCCACCCAAGCTGACGGTGGAGCGGCGCGAGGCCCCCGACGGCGACTGGCACCCCGTCGAACTGGTCGTGGCCAACGACTACCAGCCGTTGACCGGCGCTTCCGGTGCGCAGGACCTGCCCGCCCAGGGCACCCGCACCGTGGAGTACCGGATCAGCGCCGCCGAGGGCGCCCCCGCGGGCCGGGGACGGCTCGGTATCCATGCCGTCCGGGCCGACGCAGACCCGTTCGACATGGAGGACATGCGGGGCGGCGGCAGCGGAGGATTCCCGCTCACCACCGCCTCTCGCGAGTGATGGGTCCGACAACATCCGACGCACGGGGGCCAATCCTCACGAGCGGATGCGGGAGCTACGCACGACAAGAGCCGCGCTTCAGCAGGTCAGCGAATTCCTTCGGTCCCTCCACCCCGACGGCCCGCCGCCCTCACGGGCGGCTGGGCGCTTCGGACCCGCGACCCCGCCGGACCCGCTCCTGCACCTGTGCATGGAGTACGGTCATGCCCTCCGGCGGCACTGGGACCGGGCTTCCGGTGAGGGTGTACCACTCGTCGGCGTCCGTGTACTGGATCGCGATACCGGCGCGCCCGTCGGGCAGGAGACTGGTGGTGACGGTGAGCTCGCCGGTGATGACGCCGACCTCGTCGGTCATCGCGCCGCCGGGCCCGGCTTTCACCTCGTCGATGAGTCGTCCTGCTGGGGGCCGTGGTCGCTCATGAGGAGCAGGTACCCAGCATCTCGGTGAGCGTGTTCTTCTCGGCTTTGGTCACCGACAGCTCGTACGTCGCCTTCACGGACACCCAGGTCCGGGCGTAGGCGCACCAGTAGGTCTTGGACGGCGGCTGCCACTCGTCCGGGCCCTGATCGCCCTTGGACCGGTTCGACGTCGCAGAGACGGCCAGCAGCTGCGGGTGCGTCACGATCAACGTCAATCGGGCGGTCCTGGCACATCCGCTGTTCACGGCGATCTCCCGACGTCATCTGGCCTGCCTGATCGAGGAGTTGGCCCAGCCGTGGCAGGCCGGTGTTGAAGGTCGCCGTCACGAGGCACGGGGAGGGCCGAGTAAGCGGGCGGCGGGAGCCGGTGCCCGGCATCAGCTGGTCTTCGTCGACCGGCTGGTGGTCACCCTCATCCACCTGCGGCACGATCTCCCGCACTCGGTGCTGGGGCTGTGGTTCGGCGTCGACCACTCAACCATCCGCGCGATCGGAGAGATCCGGGCCCTCCTGGCAGGTCGGGGATGCGCGGTCCCCGACCGGTCCGGTCTGCGCCTGCGGACCCTGTCGGGCGTGTTCGCCTACGCCCAGGAACCGCGGTCGTCATCGCCTACGACGACTCCGACGGCTGGTACGACCATGCCTACGTCGCCCCGCGCAACGACTCCAAGGACACCTCCCTCGACTCCAACGGCAAGGCCACCGACAGCCCCGCCTGCCAGAAGGGCCCCAACATCCGGCGGCTACGCCGACCGCTGCGGCCCCGGCACCCGCCAGCCGCTGCTCGTGGTCTCGCCGTACAGCAAGGTCAACAAGGTCGACCACACCCTGACCGACCAGGCGTCCATCACCTGGTTCCTCGAGGACAACGGGCATATCGGCCGCCCCGGCGACCATTCCCTCGATGCCACGGCCGGCTCGCTGAAGGGCATGTTCGACTTCCGGCACCCGAACAACAAGCAGGTGCTGCTGAACGCGGACGGCTCGATCAAGCACGTCGGTCCGATCAAGTACGTTGCGCCGCTGACCATCAGCATCACGCCGGATCCGGCGATGGAGAACACCGCCGCCACCACCGATGCCTCCGCCTCTTCGGCGTGACATCACCGGCGCTGGCCGGGGCGGCACTGGCGGTGTTCCGCGGACGGGGCGGGAGCGCCTGGTGGCCTCCTCTGTGCTGCAGTAGCCGGAGGCGCTGCACCGATGACGGGCACGGCGTGAACACCGGTGTGCCTGCGCCCAGTTGCCTTGTTACCGAATGTGGACAGACCCGAGTGAACTACGCCCGCCCCGGCGTCATCTCATGGGGTGCAGCGAAACAGTCGATGTGGCCGGTCGCCCTGCAGGAGCAGGGGGGAGACGCCGCGTCCTGACAGACCATGGGGGAGCTTTCATCATGACCACGCACCGTGCCCGCCGTACCGCCCGTTCCGCCACCCTGGCCGCCGTCACCGCCGCGCTGGCGCTGGGCCTGACCGCCTGCGGCGGCGCCGACGATGGCTCGAAGGCGGCGGGCGGCGACCACGCCGCTGGTACCGCGCAGAGCCGGCCCGCGTCCAACGGGGACGGCAAGGGCAGCGCGGAGCAGGCCAACAGCGGTGGTGACACCAAGGAGGGGGCGCGCTCGGCGACCGCCTCGGGCGGGACGGACGAGGCCGTGAGCAAGGGCACAACGGCCGGCGCCCAGCAGTGCCGCGGAGACGAGATGCTGGTCACCGCGGTGCACCGGTTCGCCGGTCAGCAGGGCGACCACCTGCTGGTCACCGCGTCGAACGAGGGCGCCAAGCCATGCTGGGTCACCTCGTACCCGGCCGTGAAGCTCGGCGAGGACGTCGACGGCGCCGCACTGCCGCACTCGAAGAAGGACAACCCGGGCGGCGACAAGCACATCACGCTCCGGCCCGGAGGCAAGGCATACAGCGCGGTGAACCTCTTCGACTACGGCTCGAAGAACCACACGGCGCACTCGTTCGCCATCGCGCTGCGCGGCGCGGACGGTCACCACGGCCCCTTCTACTCCGTCGACACCAGGGGCCAGAAGCCGCAGTTCAGCTGGAACGAGGCCGACGTGCTGAACTGGAGCACCAAGAAGCCGTACGACTTCTGACGGCCCGTCAGCCAGTGACGCGTCACCGCCTTGCAGCACGTCTACGGTCAGCAACTCGCAAGGCTCCCCGGCGGCCAGTGACTCGGCGAGATCACCGGAGACCGCCCTTTGGATCCCGCTCGCCCTACCCTGCCCACCCACACGCTCAACTGGCCAATCGCAACGCTCAGTCACACGTATTCGGCGGGCCGCCGTACAGCGCCCTGGCCTCGGCCCCCTCCCGCTGGCGCACCACGAATCGAAACCAAAGACGACCAGCCGCGCGATGGGCATGGACGCCTGCGCCGTCGCGGCCGCCTTCGAGGAAGCCCGGTTCGAGGCGCGCCAGGACTCGCGGCACGAGCACTTGGCCGACGATGAGCGCGGCCAGGCGGAGCTTGCGGAATGGGAGCGCATCGGCCAGGTGCTCGCCGACACGGCGCCGGGCACCGTCGACGACCCGGACACCGACGACGTCGTCCAGGACGAGCTCGCCGGCCCGCTGGGTGTGGTGGTGACGGCGGCTGAGACGCAGTGGGTGGGCCTGTTCGCGGGACTGAACGGGTGGCAGTTCCGCAAGCTCGTGGGGCTCGTACGGCGTCGGGGCGGCGGCAAGCCCACCGGCGGACGGCCACGGGCCTTGTCATTGGAGGACCGCATACTGCTGGTGGTGGACTGGCGGACGAACCTCACGATGCGGCAGCTCGGCCCTTTATTTGGGATCTCGAAGTCCGCCGCTGACCGGGTCATCGACGACATCGCCCCGCTTCTGGCGCTGTCCCCCGTCCGGGGCCGGCACCCGACCGGCACAGTGCTGATCGTGGACGGCACCCGGGTCCCGACCCGCGACCGGAGCGTGGCCGCCTCCTGCAAGAACTACCGCTACTTCACCAACCATCAAGTCGTCGTCGACGCCAACACCCGGCTGGTCGTAGCGGCTGGACGGCCCCTGCCCGGCAACCGTCACGACGCCCGCGCCTACCGGGAATCCGGCCTGGACCGAGCTGCGAAGAACGCGCCCGTACTCGGCGACGGCGGCTATCGCGGCACCCCTGCGCTCATCCCGCACTGGCCACGCAAAGACCGACCACTCACACCTGAGCAGCAGGCTGACAACGCCGTCCACCGCCGCGCCAGAGCCCGTGTCGAACACGCCTTCGCCCGGATGAAGACCTACAAGATCCTCCGCGACTGCCGACTACGCGGCGACGGCGTCCACCAAGCCGTCCTCGGTGTGGCCCGACTGCACAACCTGGCGCTCGCTGGGTAAGCACCCACCTCGGCCCAAGTCCATCCCAGCCATGGCCCAACACCCGCTTACGGGCGTCGTTAGTCCGCAACCTTGCTGCGGCTCTGGTAGGCGAGGTCCTGATAGTCGGGGTGCCGGGCCATCCAGGCGGTGATGAACGGGCACACGGCGAGCACCCGCAGCCCGTCCGCCCGCGCGGCGTCCAGGCCCGCGCGGGCCAGTGCCGAGCCGACGCCCTGCCCGTTGAACTCCGGGTCGACCTCGGTGTGGGTGAAGACGATGAGCCCGCTCTCGCTGGTGCGCAGGTACTCGGCGAACCCGGCGAGCCGCCCGTCCACGCGGGCCTCGTAGCGATGGGTGTCGGGGGAGTCGGTGATTTCGATGGTCATCGTGGGCCTTTCGAGCAGTAGGGCGGGAGGGTCCGGCCATCCGTAAACGTAGGTCCGGAGGGGTTCGTACGGTCAGCGGGGCACCGGCCGCGGCGTGGCGGTCCAGCGTACGGGGTGTTTGCCGAGGATGGAGACCCGGTTGAAGGCGTTGATGGTGATCGCGGTCCAGATCACGGCGGAGGGTTCGGCCTCGGTGAAGACCTCGCGGGCCGCCCCGTACGCCGGCTCCAGCGCGGCGGCGTCCTCCGGGTGCGTGACCGCCTCGGCCAGGCTGAGCGCCGCCCGCTCCCGTACGGTGAACACCTCCGTGTCCCGCCGGCCCGGCAGGACCCCAGGCGCATCGGGGACTCCCCGGCGCGCAGGGCCGCCCGGATGTGGACGTTGAGGCAGGAGGCGCAGCCGTTGAGCTGGGAGACGCGTACGTTGACCAGTTCCAGCAGGGCAGGCTTGAGGCCAGCCGCGACGGCCTCGGTGTGCACCGCCTTGGCGGCCCGCCGGAACGCCTGGTACGACGCGGGCGAGGCCTTGTCGATGTAGACCCGTCGAGCACCTTGCTCCTGTACAGCGGGGCCAAGCACGATGTCTGTCGCGTTGAACGGATGCTGAGGTTGAAAGGCTGCTCCCCGTTGATCTTCACGAAGACCTCGTCCAAGTGCCACTTGTCCCCGGGCCGGGGCCGGCGGCGACGCAGTCCGTTCGCGTAGGCCTGGCCGAACTTGGCGGACCAGCGACGGATGGTCTCGTAGGAGACGATGACGCCGCGCTGGAGCATCAACTCCTCGACCCCGCGGAAGCTGAGCGGGAAGCGGAAGTACAGCCACACGCAGTGGGAGATGACCTCGACCGGGTACCGGTGCCCCCTGTACGACGGCGACGCGCTCCCCACGGACGATCCCCTCCACCATGATCAACTCGAAGATCCTCCCACGCCATTCGCCAATGTGACAGTGCCCTCTGGCGGGTTCCGCGACGGGCACACCGAACACCTCTGCCATCAGGGGGCTTCGCCGCCGACACCTCGCTGGACTTCTTCAACGAATTTGTGGCGTAGGACGCGAGCAGGTCGTTTCCGACGGGTGCCACGTCCGTGGGCGCGGTCGCTCAGGTCGAGGCAGGGCGAGCGCGGGAGCATCGTCAGCGGACGACGTCGAAGACGTTTTTCTGCAGGCCGTTGGCGTACGCCTCGTGCTCGACAAGCTTCAGCTTCTGGGTGTCCTTGTCCGTGTCGCTGAACAGACGCTTGCCCGCGCCGAGCAGAAGGGGGAAGACGAGCAGGTGGTAGCGGTCGATCAGGCCGGCGTCTGAAAGGTTCTGGTTGAGGGCGGCGCTGCCGTGGACGATGATCGGGCCGCCCTCGGTCTCCTTCAATGCGGCGATCTCGTCGAGCGAGCGCAGGATCGTGGTCTCGCCCCAGTCCGAAACCAGGTCGTCCCCGGTGAGGGTGGTGGAGACGACGTACTTCGGCATCACCTTGTAGTCGGCGAAGTCCTTCATGCCCGGCCACACCGGGCTGAATGCCTCGTAGCTGACCCGGCCCATCAGCATCGCGGTGGCTTGCTTCTGCTCCCGGCCTTTGATGTCGAATGCCTCGGGGAGGAACTCGATGTCCTTGAAGGTCCACCCCGAGTTCCGGTAACCGGGCTCGCCGCCCGGGGCCTCCACGACGCCGTCGAGCGAGACGAAGGCGGTGCTGATCAGGGTACGCATCTCAGGTCTCCTGGTGTCTTGTGGCTGGTTCTCAGCTGGTTCGGCCGGTGCACGCTTCGGCCGACCTCGGGGCGGCAGTGCACCAACTATCACTGGATGACTGCGGATCGCGGAAAAACTCATCGCTCCTCGCTCGCCTCCCGGCGGCCTCGACCATCCGGATCATCTCGGGGAAGCCACACGTGCCCGACCGCGAGACCTACAAGCAGCGCAACAGCAACGACCGATGCATCACCCGCCTCAAGCAGTGGCGCGGCATTGTCATCCACTACGACAAGCCCGCCACCATCTAACTGGCCAGACTCCGCATCACGGGCATCTTTATGTCGCCGGCTCGGTGATCCAAACGAAACCGCCCGGGAGCCGTGGAACCCCAGCGGAGCCGCAGCGACACACGAAGGCCCCGCCCGCTCAGTGCCGGTGGCGCGCTCCGAGCTGCGGCAACCGGCCCGCACCCAAGGAGCAGCGTGGGCGGCATGAAGGCCCGCCCGGAGCCGGCGGGAGCCGGCAGGAGCCGGGTTGCGACAAGGGTTGCGCCTACTGTTGCGTCATCTGTTGCCGCTATGACATCCCCGTTGCGGCCGCTTTCGCCCATGTCCCTGGCTGGAGTGAGAGGAAGGGACGGGGCGGGATGGGCGGCGCGGCCGCGGCCGGGGATCGATTCCGCCCGGGCTCACCCCTCCCGGTCGGTCCTTCAACCATCGCCTTAAGCCCATCGGGTGATCCTGCCGACGCGCCCGACCGGTTCGCGGAGTGCGTACGACTGGCGCACGATTGATCCCGGACGGGACAGTAACGCCTCACTGTGGTGTCTGGATCTCACCGGGCTGGACCGCCGACGATCGAACCCCGCGACCAAGGCGAAGGAAGGAATCCAGAGCATGGCGTTGCCCGTTCTCTCCACCTTGCGCGATCAAGCGGGGCGGCTCGCGCACCAGGCCGCGGGCCGGCTGACCACTCCGCTCCTGTCCGATGACTATCTGGCGCTGCTCGACCCCCTCCTGTCGGCAAGGTGGCCGGCCGGGCGGGTGCAGGCCATGCTGCAGGAGACCCCGGAGGTCACGACCCTGGTGATCCGGCCGGGGCGCGGCTGGTCCGGACACCGGCCGGGGCAGTACGTGCCGGTCGGGGCCGAGATCGACGGGGTGCTCACTTGGCGTACGTACTCGATCTCCTCTGCCCCTGGGGGGCGCCCCGGAGAGCCGTTCGCCATCACCGTGAAGGCGCTTCCGTGCGGCCGGGTCTCGACGCACCTGGCGCGCCGCGTGCGCCCTGGCACCGTGCTGCGGCTCGGCCCGGTCCAAGGGGAGTTCGTCCTGCCGGCCGGGGCGCTGCCCGGGAAGGTGCTGATGCTTACGGCCGGCATCGGCGTCACGCCGGTGATGAGCATGCTGCGCGCCCTTGCCCGGTCCGGGGGTCACGACACGGCGGACGTGGATGTGGTGATGGTGCACAGTGCGCCGGACGCCGAACGCACCGTCTTCGGGGCGGAGCTGCGCGCACTGCACGCCGGGCTCCCGTGGTTCCGGTTGTACGAGCACCGCACCCGCTCCGCCGGGCACCTCACGGTGGGCCGACTGTCCGCACTGTGCCCCGACTGGCGCGAGCGGGACACCTGGATGTGCGGCCCCGACGCGATGCTCGAGTCCTTCCAGCAGCATTGGCAGCGCGAAGGCAGCGGGCACCGGCTGCGCCTCGAACGCTTCCGTCCTTTGGCGCTGCTTCCCCCGGCCCGCGCGGGCGCGCCCGGCCGGGTGCGCTTCGTCCGCAGCGACGTCGAGACGGACGCGGGTGTGGACACCCCGCTGCTTGACATCGGCGAGGCCGCCGGAGTCCTCATGCCGAGCGGCTGCCGTATGGGCATCTGCTTCAGCTGCGTGAGCCCCCTCGTGGCGGGGCGGGTCCGTGACCTGCGTACCGGCGAGGTCCGCGGCGAGCCCGGCGAACTCGTCCAGACCTGCGTGTCGGCCGCCGCGGGCGCCGTTGCCCTCGACCTGTGAGACCCGCGAGATCTGCGCGGCCCGTTCACGCAGCCACCGTACCGAGAGAGTGAGAGGCGATCCCATGACCCTGCACGCCGTCCGATCCATCGCCCCCGAGGCCCCCGTCGACGTGGAATCCTTCGGCCGCGAGCTGGACGCCCTCCGCCGCGAGGTCCTCGCCGAACGCGGGGCCGAGGACGTCCGCTACATCCGCACCCTCATCGCCGTACAGCGCGGTCTGGAGGTGGGCGGGCGTGCCGCGCTCGCGGTCTCCCTGCTGCCGCCGGCCTGGCTGGCCGGCACGGCGATGCTGACCGTCGCCAAGGTGCTGGAGAACATGGAGCTGGGCCACAACATCCTGCACGGCCAGTGGGACTGGATGCGCGACCCGGCCATCCACTCCACCACCTGGGAATGGGACTTTCCCACCCCGTCCGCGGCGTGGAAACACACCCACAACGACCTCCACCACACCTGGACCAACGTCGTCGGCCGCGACCGCGACCTCGGCTACACCATCCTCCGTATGAGCGCGGACCAGCCCTGGCACCCCGCCCACCTGGTCCAGCCCTTCTACGCTGCCGCGATCGCCCCGGTCTTCGAGTGGACCATCGCGCTGTACGACCTGGAACACGACGCTGTCCTCGACGGCCGCAAACCGCTGCGCGTCTTCCTCGGCGACCTGACGGACATGCTCCGCAAGGCCGCCCGGCAGGCCGGCAAGGACTACCTGCTGTTCCCGCTGCTGGCCGGCCCCTCGGCACTGCCCTGTCTGCTCGGCAACCTCACGGCCAACACGGCCCGCAGCATCTGGGCGCACACCGTCATCTTCTGCGGCCACTTCCCCGACGGCGCGGAGTCGTTCACCGCGGACGAGATCGAGGGTGAGACCCGCGACGAGTGGTACCTGCGCCAGGCCCTCGGCTCCGCCAACATCGAGGGCAGCCCGGTCTTTCACATCCTCACCGGCAACCTCAGCCACCAGATCGAGCACCACCTCTTCCCCGACCTGCCCAGCAACCGGTACGCCAGGATCGCCCCACGGGTGCGCGCACTGTGCGAGAAGCACGGCGTTCCCTACACGACGGGGCGGCTGGTACGGCAGTACGCCTCCGTCTGGGCACGCATCTGGCGCATGGCACTGCCGGGCTCATAGATCACGACACCAGGGCAGCCGGTCACCTGGGCAGGGGCCGGTCCCACCTGCCGTGACACCTGCATCTGGCGCCGGCCACCTGCCGTGGTCGGGCCACTGGAGGTGCCGCCGGGCGAGCCTTCCGACCGCGCCCCAGCCACGCGCGCCGAGCCTCCTGCTTTCCTGGCGCCGCACTGAGCTCTGGCGCACGAGCATGGGGACGCGGCAGGGCGGCCTTGCGGAGGCCGCCGCCTCCGGCGACAGGACGGGCCACCAGGCTGCGCGCGGTCTTCGCCGTCTGGTCCTACGAGCAGTGGGCCAGCCAGCCAGGAACAGGATGCCGCTACTCGGCCGGGGTGCGCAGGCCGGCCAGCATCACCTCGTGCGCGCTCTCACGCTGCCGGGGAGTTGAGGCCGAGTCGGCCATGCGCATGAACGCCGCCACGTCTTCGGCGGTGACATCCCCGCGCAGTTGGCCGCTTTGCCAGGCTCGGTCGGCGACCGGGGTGATCAAGGAGGCGGTGAGAGTCCTCCCCCGCTCGGCCGCCTGCGGGCTCGTCTTGCACAGAGCGTCGAACAACCGCAGCCCCGCGTCATCGAGTACGCACCCGCGGGTGAACACCGCGCAGAAGGCCTCCCAGTCGTCGGCGATGGCAGCGGCCTCCTCCGCGACCTGGCATGCGCCGCGCGCCAAGTCCTCCAGCAGCTGGAGGACAAGGTCGTCCTTGGTCGCGAAGTGCCGGTAGAAGGTGGTTGCTCCCACTCCCGCGGTCCGGGCGATGGCCTCGATGCTCAGGTCGGGTCCCTGCTCGGCGAAGGCCAGGCGGGCCGCATCGAGCAGCCGCCGCCGGTTGCGAACTTGATCTTTGCGCGGTGCACGCGGTGACGTGGCGGTCAATCCAGGCTCCTGATCGGGACACCCACCGAGGCGGTAGTGGTTGCCCCGCTCGGTAGCACGATGGATTCGGTAGTGATGCTACCGCTTCTTCCGACAGGTGCGGCCGTTCGGTCCCGCCCGCCAGAGTGCAGACGCGCGGCGCCAGGCGCCCGCACCATCCTCGCCAAAGCAGACCCGCCACCCAGGCGGCGCGCCCCGATTCACGGGATTCGCGGCGGGTGAGGCCACCCTCCGACAGTCGCACCGCAGACCGATCCGGTTGTTCCACTACCGCTTCGTGCGTTACGGTGAAACGGTAGGTGTACTACCATTTCTGCGGAAGGTGCTTTCATGCGCGCGCTCATCCCGACCGGCAACCCGGAGACCCTCGCCGAGCTAGGGGAGGTCGATCTCCCCACCCCGCAGCGCCACGAAGCGCTGATCCGGGTGACCGACGTCGCACTCAACCGGGCGGATTTCTTGTACCTGAGCGACCCTTCGACCACGTTCCGCCCCGGTATCGACGCGGCCGGGGTGGTCGCGGAGGCCGCAGTGGACGGCAGCGGACCGTCGGAGGGCAGCCGGGTGGCCCTCCACCTGCCCTCAGGAGGAGGCGCCGCCGAATACGTCGCCGCCTCGGCGGACCGCCTCGCGGTCATCCCCGACAACGTGGACTCCGCCTCCGCGGCCGCGCTCCCCCTGGGCGGGCTGGTCGCCCAGCGACTCCTCGCCCTCGCCGGCCCTCTGAAGGGGCGCAGGATTCTCGCCACGGGCGTGGGAGGCGGAGTCGGCCAGGTCCTCATCCAGCTCGCTGTTGCGGAAGGAGCCGAGATCACCGCCGTTGCCGCGCAGGGCCAGCCGACCGACCACATGGCGGCGCTGGGCGCCAAGATCGCTCTCGACATTGATGCCGTCGAGGACACTGCCTTCGATATCGTCCTGGAGTCCGTGGGTGGCGACCTGGGGTCGAAGACAGCCCACAAGCTGCGCCCCGGCGGCCAGTTCTTCTGGTTCGGTCAGGCCAGCGGCAAGCCCATCACTCTGGACTTCTTCCGGCAGGTCCAGGGGGGCGCCTCTCTGACCTTGCGCCACTTCGTCTACGGCGACGGTGACGGGAGTCGTGACGCCCAGGACATGAACGCGCTACTGGACCTGGCTTCGCAAGGGAAGCTCCAGGTCGAGATTGGTCGCCGCGACAACTGGGCCGGCGCGGACTCGCTGCTGAAGGAGATGGCAGCGGGCCGCCTACGGGGCAAGGCGGTACTCGGCGTCGGCTGAACCCTTCTGAGCCAGCCGAGCCCGCTCCGACTCGGCTGGCCAGCACGGATGCGACCGGACCCAGCACAAGATCAACCCAGCTGACGTGGGCCGCTCGCGCTCGTGACGGTGAGGACGCCATTCGGCGGAAGGATGACCTGGGCGGTTGCTGGATCGCTTAGGGGCTCTGGACCGGCAGCCCCTCCCCGCCCGTCCTCGCCGTCTACTTCATCCGGGACGGCGGGGGCGCGCAGCGGACGGGTGCCCGGGGCCGACGGTCGGGTGAAACCGTAACTGGTCAAGGCTGAGCACCTGTCGGCAAACGGCGCGACGACTGGCACACCCCTACTACTGGGGCAAGCCCGGCCGCTTCGAACAGCGCACCCCGATCACCCTGGACGCCACGACCACCCAGCACCTCATGGACGCCTCCCGCGGACTCACCGGCGCCTGACACCGCGCCCTCAAGCCTGAACCTGCGCGCACACGGCCCTGAACAGGCCCATCTGCGCGCGGGTTTCGCTGTTTCGCCGTCCGGGATCTCACGAGCCCGCACGCTTCCCTACGCAGAACAAGAAAGACCATGCCTCACCGCAATGCACACCTGACCGAAACCGGCCGCCTCCGCCTGGCCCTCTGCGTGGTACGCGACGGCCGGCCACTACGCCGGGCGGCCGAACGCTTCCAGGTCTCACCCACCACCGCGAAGCGATGGGCCGACCGCTACCGTGAACAGGGCGAAGGCGGTATGTGCGACCGATCGAGCCGCCCAGTGACTTCGCCACGGCCGGACACCTGGCCGCCTACGCCGGCCTGGCACCGGTCACCAGCACCTCCGGCTCCTCCATCCGCGGCGAACACCCCGCCCGACGAGGCTGCAAGCAGCTCAAACGCGCCTTCTACCTCGCCGCGTTCGCGTCACTCTCACAACCGGAGTCACCCGCCTACTACGACAGGTAGCGCCGCGAGGGAAAGCACCACATCGCAGCTCCGATCGCCCTCGCCCGACGGCGCATTGACGTGCTCTTCGCCGTGCTCCGAGACGGCACGTTCTACGAGCCCCCGACCCCCGCCACAGCTTGACGAAGCGGATAGAGGCGCCTTTTTAGCCCTCACGTGGGCGGAGTCGAGGACGACACGGGAGACATCGATGAGGCCGGCATCGTCCACGCCTACGAAACAGCGTCCAGAACAATATCAACTACGCTGACATCAGCCGCATGACCGTGTGCAGGACTCGGGGTGAAGGCCCGGTCCGCAGCAAGCTGACGGACCTCATGCAAGTTCGAGGTTAAACACTGTTCAGGCAAGACCGCCGTTGCTGAACAGGACCTGGCCATTGACCCAGCGGGCCGGTCCCGCGAGGAAGGCAACCGCCTCGGCGATGTCCTCGGGACGCCCCAGACGTTCGAGTGGCACCGCGTTGGCGAGGTTTTCAATGACCACCTCCTCCTTACCATCGAGAAACAGCGAAGTGGCCACGGGGCCGGGGGCGACGGCGTTGACAGTGATGTCCTTGCCACGCAGCTCGCGAGCGAGGACCAGGGTAATGGCCTCGACGGCCGCCTTGCTCGCCACGTACGCGCCATAGGCGGGAAACTGGGTGCGGGTCAGCGAGCTGGAGAAGTTGACGATCGTCCCGCCGGCGCGGAGCCGTCGGGCAGCCTGCTGGTCGACGACGAACGTGCCGCGGATGTTCGTGCGATGGATCTGGTCAAGGTCACTTAGGTCCAGGGTCGCAATCTGGCCGGGCCGCATGATGCCGGCAGCGTGCACCGTGACGTCGATGCCGCCGAAGGCGGCTTCGACGGCGTCAAAGGCGCCGGCCATCGCATACTCGTCGGCGACGTCGCCGCCAACGGCGATCGCCCGCCCGCCGCCCGAGGTGATCTCGTCGACCAAGCGGTGGGCCTCGTCCTTGTTGCTGACGTAGTGCACGCCAAGAGCCAGGCCGTCCTTGGCCAGCCTCCTGACGATCGCGCGGCCGATGCCGCCGGACCCGCCGGTCACCAGGCCGACCCGAGGGGAAGGATTTGGACTCATGAACTCTTTTCTCCATCGACGCTGTGTGAGGTCGTTGAGTGGCGGTTTGCATCTCGGATTCACCTGAATCGCAACAAATGAATTCGGTGAAAGTGGGGCGCTATCCGATGAAATAATTCCAGGCCCCCTTGCGTATGTCGAAGATTTTCAGGGGGGTGACATCACTCTCCTCCTCAGGTTCATCGTTGCAGTCCGAGGCCGACTCTGGCAGCGGATGGCAACGAGCGCCAAATTGATGGCTCCATTCGGACCACGCAAGGTGCGGCCGGTCGAGACACATCCGGCCCCTCCAAGGGAACTGTATGGAGCATCTGGTGGTAGTGGAAACGCCAGCGGCCGTAGTCCACGATGTTTCGGCCAACTGACCGCTCAACCGCTCCTTTGGAGTGAAAAGGAAGGAGAAGCGCGCGTGTCTGTGAGGGATGTGGATATTCCTCACGTGTGCACCTGGGCGTTCACAGCAGCCGCATGAGCTGGTGTGAACTTTCGAGCCGGCGTCAGCCGGGAACGGGGAATACGTGGTGCGCAGGCCATTGGGATTCCTACCCACCGGGGGGAAACTCCGTCCGCTACTAGCTGAGAGTAAACGAACATGTCGAATGACCGTCATTGGTCGAGGCCGCAGTACCTTCATGAAGCCGTAACCAACCCCAACATCCACGTGCGAGGCACCCACAGCTACTACAGTCACGCCTGGTCCGGCGACTTCGAGCAGTCTGTGGTGCGCTACCTCTACGGAGACGAATACAGTCGAACGGGTTGGGAGCCCGCTTGGCCCATTGACCAACTGCACATCGGAGACTACGTGTGCATCGGAGGCGAAGCTGTGCTCCTCATGGGTGGCAACCACATCCATCGCGCAGACTGGTTCAGTCTCTACCCCTTCCATGACGTTCGCGTCAGGGCTTACCTGGGCAAGGGCGACACGGTGGTCAAGGACGGCGTTTGGATCGGCATGCGGGCCATGATCATGCCTGGCGTGACACTCGGTGAGGGTGCCGTCATCGCTGCTCAAAGTGTGGTCACTCGTGATGTGCCGCCCTATACCGTTGTGGCTGGCGCTCCGGCCAGGGAAGTCCGTAAACGTTTCACCCCAGAGGCCATCGACCGGCTCCTGGCGCTGGAGATCTACCAGTGGAGCGACGAGAAGTTCAATGCTCTCCGGTCGGTGATCTGCGGATCCAGCATCGACGCCCTTGAGGAGGCGTCCCAGGCATGGGACGCCTCGATTTCAGCAACTGGCCGGCATGCGACAGGAGTCTTGACCCAGGGCTGACGCGGAATCCATCCGCTTGCCGCTCAGCGGGCTTGATCAGCCTTCAGTCGGGCGTCTGCGCGGGCGGCTCCAGCGCGTGGATGGTTGGCTGAATACCACACACGCGGTACTTGTACGGCTCCTGCAACGCCCGCGGTAGGCGGATGCCGCATCGGCGCCAATGCGGATTTCCTGCATTCGGTGGACGACCGGCGCTAGTACTGCAATCACGTTATGGGGTTTGGCCTCGGTGGGTCCTTGACCCCGAATCCTGGACACGGGCTATGCGGCTGGTGTCAGCGTAGTCGATGTTGTTCCGGAGGTTGTCTCGTAGGCGATCGGGCTGCGTTGCCCGAGGCGGGAGTGACGGCGTCGGGTGTTGTAGCGGTGCAGCCAGCGGAATGCGTCGAGGCGGGCCTCGCGCTCGCTGGACCAGCTTTTCCGGCCCTGGAGCGTCTCGCGTTTGAACGTCGCGTTGAAGGACTCGGCGAGCGCGTTGTTCGCGCTGGAGCCGGTCGGGCTCATGGACTGGCGGACGCCGGCTCTGCGGCAGGCGTCGGCGAACGCCCAGCTCGTGTACTGCCCGGACTCAACCGGTCGGCGCAACACCGGCTTCCTGGACCGATAGTAGATGCTCGTTCAGGGCTTCGGCCGGTGTCTTCCAACCGAGGGAGCCCTCTCGGTCACGGTCCGACTCGCGAGACGACGCCGCGCTGTCACGGGACGAGAACGATCCGGCCGCGGACGCTGCCCTTGGCCATCGCCTGGTACGCATCGGCGGCTTCGTCGAGCGGCGCGACGGCGTGGACGCGAGCCGGCAGTTCCCCCGTCGCCACCCGTGCGAGCAATCGGGCGAGAAGCGCTCCGTCGGGATGTGCGAACACGACCTCGACCGCGATGCCGCGCTCCTCGGGAAGCCGCGAGGCCGGCTGCACGCCGACGAAACGGCCACCGTTGCGCACCGCCCGAAGGGCGTGCTCCTGCAGGGCTCCGGCGTCGGCAACGGCGTCCCAGCCCCGCCCGAGATCGGTGGCGAAGTCGGCGCCGATGCCCCGAACGAACGGCTCGTCGGACGCTCGGGCCATCCCGGTCACCTGCCAGCCGCGGTCCTGGGCGAGTACGGCGACGTGCGCGCCCACCGCACCGGCCGCGCCGGTCACCAGCAAGCGCCGAGCCTCGCTCGGCGCCTCACCGAGGAGGTCGACGAGCTGGGCCGCGGCGGTGACGTTGAGCGGCACCGCCGCCGCCTCGACCAGGTCCATGCCATCCGGGACGACGGCGACATTCGCGGCGGCGACGACGAGGTGCTCGGCATGGGACCCGTGGTCGCGGTCGAAACCGTCGACGAACCCGGCAACACGGGTGCCGACTTGCAGCTCGACGCCCGGTCCGGCCGCGTCGACAGTGCCGGCGAAGTCCCAGCCGAGACCGGTGTAGTCCGGCTGGTGGACCAATCCGAGCTGGTGAAAGACGCCCCCGGCCACCCCAACGTCGACCGGGTTGATCGCCGCGGCGGCAATCTTGACGCGGATCTCCGCCGGCCCCGGCTCGACAACCGGGACGTCGATGGTCTCGATCGACCGGGGCCCGGACGGAACGCGGACCACGGCGCGCCGAGACGTCGTCTGGCTCATCGTCATCTGCTCCTTCGTGGAGGTCTTGTGAGGTGGTCTTGCACTCGCTGTTGTGCAGCACCACCATGGGGCACCTACTTCCCAAGGGAAAGTAGGCACTTTGAAGTGCGTAAGTCACTGAACGGAAAGGTGGGTCGTGCCGACCAGCACCGCGTCCCAGCGGCGGGCCGAAGCCAAAGCGGAGTACGACGCATTCCTCGCGGCATGTCCCAGCCGCCAACTCCTGGAGCGAATCTCCGACAAGTGGGTCGCCCTCGTGCTTGCCGCCCTGGGCGGGGACGGCCCGCGCCCCGGGGCTGCCTCCGGCGACGAACCGCGGCCCATGCGCTTCTCCGAGCTGTCACGCCGGATCTCGGGCGTGAGCCAGAAGATGCTGACGCAGACGTTGCGCTCACTCGAGCGCGACGGGATGGTGACCAGAACCGTGACCCCCACGGTGCCCGTCACCGTCACCTATGAGCTGACCGATCTCGGTCGCTCGCTCCAGGGAGTCATGCGGGGAATCAAGGAGTGGGCGGAGGGCCACATGGAGGAGGTTCTCACCCATCGCAACGGCTACGACCACAGGCAGAGCGACGCTGCCGACTGACGGTAGCTCCTCCTCGATAGGTGCTGCACCCGCCGACCGCAGGATCGGGTCAAGGTGGAGCGCCCGCCGGCGAAGCCGGTGGACGAACGGCCTTGACCCGGTTCGAAGGTCGGCCAGAATCACGGCCTGGCTCTCGTCGGCACCCCGGTCGGGCTAGCTCTGCTGCGGGGCAGGGCCGCGACGGCCGTCAGTCGTCCCGGCTGGGAAGGAGGCCTGATGTTTCGTAGCGCAGCGCCTCCGGTACGGCGGCGTCGATGGTGGCGACGGCTGGCTCGATCTTCGCCCACAGCTCCGGTACCACCGGGATGAAACAGCCGCGGGAGCCGAACACAATGCGGCCCGTGCCCCGCACCTCCACGCCCACCACCTCGTCAAAGGGCACATGATGCACGTCGTCGTCGGCGTCGCAGCACCACAGTCCGGAGCGGCCGACTCCGAGCCGGGCCGCACGCGCGGCGGAAGAGACGGTCCGCTGGAACAGCGAGGGCTTGAACACCCGCACGTCCGGCGGGAACACACGCGTGGTGGAGCAGATCTCCTGGGTGAGAGAGGTGCCGTTGAGCCGCCGCAGTTCCACCTCCGCATGGCACGGGACGGCGAGGAGGGCGGTGGCGAGCGCGGTGGTGAACGCCTGCCCTGCCTGTTCCGGGGTGACCTTCGCCAGGGCGTCCAGCCGTGTCGGCGCGTCTTGGTAGTCGAGCCCGAGCAGCAGGCACGCGGCCGCTTCGCCGAGTTCGGAGGACATCGACCGCGGGTCGAGCCAGGCCTCGCGGAACCCGGCTAGCTCCTCAGCGAGTTCCTCCTCGGTGACTCCGGCGCTCGCCATCCGCAGGGCCTCCTGCCACAGCAGCTCGGCCACGCGCTGTTCCTGGCCCTCCCGGGCGTCCAGACACAGGGTGTACTCGACCTGTCCCGCCCCCGTGTGGACGCGAGCGCCGCCCACCTCGTACGACAAGCCCTCCTGGTGCCGTGCCCGCTGCCGGAGCCGTTCCTGGAGCACGGCGTGGGCGAGCACGAGCGCGGGGTCGTCGAGATCGCCGTGGAAGGCCAGACCGGGACCGGGTACGTCGGCCTGGAACCAGGCCGGGCCCGCCTTGAGCACCGGCTGCGTCCTGCCGCGGTCAGGTCGTGGGCCGCGCGGCAGCGGAAGGCGCAGCCCTGCCGGCGGGGGACCCGTCAGCACCAGGACGGCGTTGTCCGCGTGGAAGTAGCGGGCAGCGACGTCGCGGACGGCTTCGGCGGGGATGCGGTCGGGCCCCGGCCCGTCCCAGGAAGCCAGTCCGGCGCCGACCGTGCCGTACCGGAACGACAGCAGTTCCGCGCTGGTCGGGTCGGTAACGCCGGCGCCCTCGGCGGCGAGTACACCGGCTTCGCGTTCCATCCGGTCCAGCGGCAGCTCGGACAGCGCCTCGCAGACCCGGGTGAGGAACTCCGCCACCTGCGCTGCGCTGCCCGAAGCGGTGAAGTCCGTGAGGGAGAGCGTGACCGACGCGTTGTGCTCGTGATGCAGCCGCGGCAGCGTACTCATCGCCAGGTGTTCGACGAGATGAGTCACTCCCAGATGCCTGAACGTCTCGTTGCTCACCCCGCACCCGAATATGAGGGCGGCTTCGAGAGGGCCGGGAGCCTCCGCCCACAAAACGGGCACGTCATCAACCACGTCACGCTGCATGGCGGGATCATACGCTCGACACATGCTACGGCCGACGCTCCACCCATCCTGGCGCCGGCCTGGGCTGATCCGGGGCTGTTCGCAGTGCCCCGATGCCTTCGAGATTCATGGCATGACCGGGGATTTTCACCATGAGCACCTCGATGCTCCCGTGGCAAGTGCCCAGTGACTTCGAAACTCGTGAACATCACCCGACTGCGGATCTGGGTGCCTCCCAAACCTGTGAACAACTGACGACGCAGCAACTCGTGAACAAAGCCAGACGGGTCTGCGGCCGACGCCAGCGCCACCATGGTCGGGGTTGGTCGGGTGGCGGGCGTGCCGTCCAGTCGGGCCGGTGGCCCTACGCGACGTATCCCGTGAAAGCTCCGGCGAGGAGAAGGACGAGGACGCGCAGATCGAGGAGACCGTTCACCGGGTCACTGCCGAGCTGGGAAGCAGGCCGGCATCGACGTGAAGCTCGCCGGGCACTCCGCCCGGGCCGGGGTTCATCGCCACGGCGATCGAGCAGGGTAAGCGCCCCGACGAGGTCCGCCACCAGAGCGCTCACGCCGCCAAGGGGGCCCGAGCAGACCGCGCCGCCAGTTGTGGTTGCGGGGGAGTAGCTTGTGCCGCGGTGTGGCCGGGGCGGGCACGTCGGTCCTGCTACCTGGCAGGTACTGGACCATCCCAGGCCCGCCTGCGGCCACTGACCTGGAGGAACGCGCGGAGCCTCACAGGGCGCTCCCAATGTCCGGGTTCCATGCTGGGATGGAAGCATCTGAAGCGCCGCTTACGAGGCCTTCGGGACTGGTAGGCGTCGTTGGTTGAGTAGTCGGTGTTCGACCTGCCTTCTGTCATCCAAAGAGATTGGGTGTCACGGTGTGTGGTCGCGTCCGTCCCGTGGGCCGAAGGCTTGGAGAGCGTCTTCGTCGGTTGCGCGAGCGTGCAGGAAGTAGTCGGCCCACTCGGTAATTTCGGGGTAGGAGGAGTCCTGGCTGACCTGGATGGTGGCGGCCTCGATGTCGAAGTTCGTGGTTCGCAGATCGACGCCTGGGCCCAGGACGGCCCAGTGGGCTCCGGATCTTCCGTAGGGCATGCCAACGCTGCCGGGGTTGATTACGAGGCGGCCGTGGCGAGGCGGACGAACGGCATGTGGGTGTGGCCGCAGACCACGGTGCGGATGTCGGTAGCGAGTCCGCTGAAGATTTCTTTCCAGCGGTCGAGGTGGGAGTCGACCAGGACGACCTCTTCATCGTCACGGGAGGTGGCATGGCAGAACAGGACCTTCCCCAGGCCGCGCACGGGCAGGGAGAGTGATCGTGGCAACGAGCCGAGAAGGTCGAGGTGGTCGTCGCGGAGCTGTTCGGCAGCCCAGGGGGCGATCGGATCGGGGATTGAGTCGCGTTGTCCCCGGCGGTACTCAAGGAGTTCGCGGTCGGCGTTGCCACTGATCCAGGCGACGCGGTCGCCGAGACTGGTCAGCAGGTCGAGAACCTGTCGGTTGCGGGCCGGCGGTGATGTCGCCGGTGAGCACGATGCGATCGGCGGCGCGCACCTCTGGTTCGGCGAGCACAGCCTCCAAGGCCGGCAGGACTCCGTGAATGTCAGACAGGACAGCTACTCGGTTCAGCATGGTCACCACTGTGGGGTGAAGACAGCCAAGAGGTGGGATCGTTCGCCTGACGCGTAGCTGAAGGTGGGGCCGCTTCAGCGGGCGTGGTTGCCGGGCGCGTAGCTCTTCCACGGTGCTCCGGCTCCGGTGGCGACCCGGGTGGCGCTCTTGTTGGGGTAGCCGAGTGCCTGGGCGACCACGGGTGGTGGGGCTTGGAGGACGAGCTGCCGGATGGCGGCTGTTCGGCCGTGTCCGGAGGGGATGCCGATGGCTTTCAGAGGGTGGCGCAGGCTGCCTGATGCCATCGGCTGACCGGCGCGACGGCCGGGGAAGAGCCATGCAGAACCGCGATTTGCGGCCGGGGTGTTGTCCGGCAACGCCGCAAGGCAGTCCAGCAGCAGGCTGGCGAGCGGTTCGGGGATCGGGGTCGGCGGGTCGCTAAGCCGGAGCGCGACGTGCTGCCCGTCGTGGAGGACGTCATCGATGGTGAGTCGGATGATCCGGTTGAGCGGCTGTGCGTAGAGCAGGACTAGGCAGGCCGCGACCCGGGTCCTGAGCTGCACGGTTTCGTCGGTGAGGACGCGTTGAAGCAGCTCGATGCGTCGGTGCAGGGCCATCGGCCCATCGCCTCGCGTGGTCCGGTAAGGGATGGTCAGTCGCGGCATCCGGTGGGTGGCCATGCACCAGCGCAGAAAGGCTTGCGCCGGCCGCCCACCGTGGCCGCGCTCTGTGGCGTCCGAAAACCAGGGGCACCTGGTTGCGGCCCTCTGCCAGTCACGAGCAGTCGAACCAGTGCCCAATGGGGCGGTCCGGGCAGGTTCGGCACTCGAAGATGTACACGCCTCCGACGTCGCCGAGGCACAGGCCTGCGGGATTGTCCGCGGCTTCTGTCCAACCGCTGTCGGTTCTGTCCTCCACCGGCAGCCACGTACGCCAGGACTCTCCGTCGAATTCCTCGCTCGCGACGGTCAGCAAGTGCTTCATGCGCTCGCCGCAGGCTTCGCAGTCGGGCCAGCAGGGTTCCTGTGTCCAGTCGGGGTAGCCCCCCAGCTTGATCCCGGGCGCCTCAGCCAAGTGATACGAGTAGTACAGGCCGGTCGTTGGCTTCAGCTCCTCGAAACGGGCCTGCAACGCGTTATGCGTGTCCCGGGAAAGGTCCCAGCTGGGGTACTCGGTCACCTGCTCCGGGTGGACCACACACGGGTCCGGATACCAGTCCTTCGGGAGGGCTTCCACCGGCTCCGGAGTAGGCAGAATGTCTCCGATAACCCCAGAGTCCCTCGAAGATCGTTGTCGTTTCACCGGGTGGGGTGGATGACGCCTGCGTGGGCGGGAGTTGGTGGATTCCGGGGCCGGGGGAGTGCGGGTCTGGACCTCACGCGCGCGTCGCGTCCGGGGTGGCGTGATCGGCGATCCAGCGGTCGACGCGGGCCCACTGGGCGAGCAGCCACTCGCTGCGGGCATCGTCGCCCGGCGGGACGCGGCTTGGGGGTATGCGCCACCAGTACACCCGCACGCTGTCGCGTAGCGGCAGCCGGCTCCAAGCGGTGCGCGCCGAGTGGACGACGTCGAGGCCGGTGTGGGCGACGAAGACCACGTCGGCCGTGGGCGCGGCGGCGATCGCGGCGAGGGCACCGGCGTCCTGCGGCGGCAGGACATGGTGCATTTGTTCCGCGCGGGACGCCCGGCGCGGCAACCCCCGGCGCCGCAGCGAGGCGATCGCGCGTCGGCGGCGGCGCGGTGTGAAGTTGCCGCCCTCCGGAAAAATCACGAGGGCGTCACCCGGGCCCAGCCCGGCCGCCAGGCCCCTGATCGCGTCCTCGGCCCGGCCGCCGAAGGGTGGAAGGAAGCAGTGGGGGACCCGCCCGATGAGGACGTCGAGAGCGGGATCGGTGCGTAGTGTCCGCTTCAGGACCGTGTGGGGGCGCAGTCCGACCTGGCTGAGCAATGTCTGAAGCAGCAGGAAGGAGTCGCCGACCCCGGCGTGGCGTGCGAAGACCAGGATCGGCGCCGCCACGTTTCCGGCCTCGCCTGGCGGCGGGGGCGTCACTTCCACCCGGAGCCGGAAGACCCGCTCGCCCGCACGTCGTAGCAGCCGCAGCAGCCTCTCCAGCACGGCGAATGCATCGGCGGCGCGCCGCTCCTGGCGGTCCCGCCTGTCGGGCAGCCGCCGCGCCCATAGGCCGGCGGCGGCCACCAGCCCGGCCAAATCCACCAGGAGGTACACCAGGGCGAAGCCGGTGATCCGAACCGGCCTCCAGGGGCCGCGCGTGGCGAGCGAGACCGGCGCACAGAGCACGCCCGTGGCGACGAGGAGCGCGGCCACCACAGGGACGAGGACGACCAGCAGCGCGGTGGTGGTCGTGCGGCGCAGCCCGGTGACCATCGCACCGGTCAGCCGCGCCGGGCGTATTCGGGGCACACCCGCATCGGTCATGGCGCGCCGTCGGGTGCGCTGAGAGCGGTCTCGAGGTACCGGGAGGTGGCCGCGTAGGCACGCTCGATGCGCTCGGCAGTCCGGCCGAAGCTGCGGTACCGCAGCTGCCGCAGAGTGGCTGTGCCCTCCTCGGGGCCCGAGCCCGAAGGCAGCACGTGGACCGTAACGCCGGGCGGCAGGTCCGCCATGTCGCGGGCGAACCGGTGTCTGCGAGCGATCTCGAACGCCACCAGCGCCACCTGCCAGGGAGCCCGCGGCGGGGAAAGGGCTCGCTCGACACGGCCGACCTGCAGGACGTAGACCTCGGTCGCGCCGAGGGCCACTGCGCGGCCGACAGGGATGCTGTTGACCAAGCCGCCGTCGACGAAGTGCTCGCCGTCGAGCCGGACGGGCGGCAGCAGCCCGGGCACTGCGCACGAGGCGAGTACCGCGTCCACCAGCGGCCCGGTGGCGAACCAGTGCTCGGCGGCCCGTTCGATGTTCGCCGCGACGCACTGGAACGGCAGGGCCAAACCCTCGATATGAGTCACCGGAAGGTGGGAGGAGAGCAATTCCCGCAGCGGCGTGGGGTGGTACAGGTGAGTGCCACTGCGCACGGCCGTGCTCAGCCGCCCGAGCAGCGACCCGGAGAACACGCCGGCACGCCCAAGGCCGGTCCACAGGTCAGCGAGCTGGGCCACCGACGCCCGCGACGGGTCGGCCGCGACGGCGGCGCCGTTGATCGCGCCAACCGAGGTGCCGACGACGAGGTCCGGGTGCACGGCGGCGGCGAAGAGCGCCTTGAGCATGCCAACCTCGTAGGCGCCGAGTGCACCGCCGCCGCCCAGCACGAAGGCACGGGTCGGCGGGCGGGTGAGCCGGCTGTCCTCCATGGCCGAAGGGTGCCCCGACACGGCGCCGCCAACCACCAAGGGACCCGTCACCGACCACGGCCTGCTGGTCCTGCGCGCCGACTCCGCGTTCTACGCGAGCGCCGATGGCTACCGGGCCGCGGCGGTCCCACAAGTCGGGACCCACCTCATGGCGGCGTCGCTGCGCGTCGTCGAAGAGACGGCCCACCCGCTGCCGGGGCCGCTGCAACTGCCGGTGCGCTTCGTCGAGCACCACCTGGTGCACAGCTATGAGGCTTACAGCCCATCGTCGGCCAGCTCGAGCGCCGCCGTGATGTGCTGGCCACCACGCGGGGCCAGCCGCCCGTATTTGACAGCCGGAGGGATCGTTGAGCAGGCCGTCGCGTGGAGGAGCATCCGTCCCCCCGGCCCATACGCGAACCCTGTGAGGGCCCGAGCACCTGACCGACTCGGGTCCTCATCCATACCCGGCCACACCGTCCCGACCACGACCGCCCGAACCCCGACCACAGCAGGTCTACGCCCATCGGCGCCCCGGGGCTGCGTCAGAAATGTGGCTGATCAGCGCCTTCCCCGCTGTTGTCGTACGCGTTGATGAACGCAAACTTGTACTTGGGTCTGCAGACGCCGCCCGCGCTGTGCAGCGCCTCATCACCAATCACCTGGTGAGGAGCCGCCGAGAAGACACCCTCAGCGTGCCCAACGACCTTCCCCTGCTTCTCGAGGTAGTCGTATCGGATGCCGTACGCCATCGAGTGCGCGGCATGGTTCTTGAGCCAAAACGTAATTTGGGGGGTAGCGCCCGTTTCACAATCGCTCTTGACCCAGTACAGGTCGCGCGTCGGGTGCAGATAGTTCTTAAACCCCCACACCGCGGACGGCGTACATGGGGGTGCATTCCCCCCGGACCTGAGTAACCGTACTCATGCCGACCGGCCGCCACGGCGGGACAATTGGCGGGAAACTGCGGCGGGAGAGTGAGGGCGGGATGGCGAGATTCATCGCGGCGGTGGTGGCGCTGGGGGTGACCGCGGGAGCGCTGGCGCTGGTGTACGCGGTGGGTGCTCCGCTGCCGGTGGTGCTGGGCGCGGCGGCCGGGGTGCTGAGCCTGCTGTGGCTGCTCGTGCTGCTGACCGTTCCCTGGAACGTGTACTTCCGGGCGCAGACGGTGCTGACCGAGATCGCGGTGAGCCGGGACAAGGGCCTGGAGGTTCCGTCTACGCGCGATGTGGAGGCGGCACGCATAGCCCGCACAATGCTGCGGGTCGCCGTGGCGGGGCATGTGCTGACCGCGGCCGGGGTGGTGGCGGTAACGTCGACAACGGGTCACCGGGCCGGGTACTGGATCGCGGGGTTCTTCCTGCTCAGCATGGTCTTCCGGCCGGCGGGCGCCTGGTTCACGCAGTTGCGCAAGCGGCTGGGCACCCTGCTGAAGGACGTGACCTTCCCGCGTGATGACGTGGTGCGGCTGCAGGAGCGCATGGGGCACACGGACCGAGGCGTCAAGGTCCTGGAGGAGAAGACCGAGGAGCAGTATCGCGCGCTGGCCGAACTGCGGCGGGCCGTGGATGCGTTGGGGGTGTCCCTGTACGGTCGCGCCGACGAGGCCGACCGCAGGATCGCCGCGCTGGCCCGGGAGTTCGAGATGACGGTGAACCGGCTCACCGACAACGAGGAGATCATCACCGGGCTCAAGGCGTTCCTGCGGCTGCTGCGGACGGGGCACGCCAGTACCATCGGCAGGGCCAGCGCGGACGCCTGACGGGCCGTTTCCTGACGCGGTGGCTTCGGCGCGCCGAGGGCCGCACAGGCTCGGACCAACAGCCCGGTTCAGCAACAGTGGAGCTTCGCCACGGCCTGGAAAAAGTTACCGGTCGTGTATGCCTTCACAGAATCGTGAAGTACAGCGTTCCGGCGTCCCCCAGCTGCTGCACACCGGCGGCGATGGGAAATGGGCCACCGTCGTCTCCTTCCCCCGCGACTCGTGGGTGCACTTCCTCGACAGCCACCGCGTCCACGATCACGTCCGGCACAGGCAGGTCCGTCCGCAGGAAACGGCCACGCACCCTGTGCTCGTCGTTCGAAGTCACCAGCGCCCAGGACCCTGGCGGCAGGCCGTGCAGCAGCTCGGATGCGCCGTCGAAAGCCGCATAGACGCCGGATCGGACGTCCTCGTCTTCCAGGTCGTGCAGCGTGGCCAGGCACTCGCGCGGATCTTGGTCCGTAGCAACCTGAGCGAACGTACTGGTGATCTCACCCCGCACCGTGGACGGCCATGTCGAGCGCATCCTGGGCAAGCTCGGCTTCGCCTCCCGACGTCAGGACCGAGGGCTTCACGCAGGGCGCGGCAGGCCGCCACGTCGTCGGCGTAGGGGCGGCGTCCGACCTTCACCTTGAACGTGGTGATGCCGTTGCTGTCCCGGATCCGTTCGGCGGGCGCGAAGCCGACCATGTGGCTGACGCGCATGCGGTCGGTGTAGCCGCCGAGCAGCCCGGAGACCGGCATCCCGGCGGCCTGGCCGAGGATGTCCCACAGCGCCATGTCGAGGGCGGACTTGGCGGTCGGGTTGCCTACGGTGCGGTCCAGGCGTTCGTGGACAGCCTCCCGCTCCAGCGCTGTCAGTCCCAGGATCTGTGGCGAGAAGATCTTGTCGATCACCGTGATGATCGACTCCTGGGTCTCACCGTAGGTGTACGGGCGTGGCGGGGCCTCGGCCGTGCCGATGAGCCCTTCGTCGGTGTGCACCCGGACCAGGACGTGGTCGGGGGTATGCACCTCGCCGCTCGCGAATTTCAACGGTTTCGCATAGGGAATGGCATAGGGAATTGCCTCCACCTGGACGATCTTCATGCCACTCCTTGGGGCATCTGCGGGCCTGGCCCGAGAAATGCGTCGTTGCGTTCCAGCACCCCGAGGAGATTCAGCAGCGGCGGTGATCCGTCGTCCTCGCGCCAGGCCAGGGCCAGCGGGACGGACAAGGCGTCCGTGATCTCCTTGTACCGGACCCCCTCGCGGGGTGCGGAGCGGATGGAATCCGGCAGGACGGCGATCCCCAGGAAGGGATGGGCAGTCCGCCTCCGGAGCCGAGGCGCTCCAGGATGGAGATCAGCAGGTCGTCTGGTGCGGCGAGTGTGCACTGCGACAGTGGGGTCGCCACGTGCCGTACACGCAGCGACGGCCGCTGCCCGGACGGCACGGCAGTCAGTCGGTGCCGTACGACACCGCTGGGGCGGCCCTCGAAGTCCAGCAACGGCAGCACCGAATGTCCTGCCTGGGCGGCTACCTCGGACAGGAAGCGGTCCACGGTCAGTCAGTCGGGACCGGTGACCACCGGACTGGTCATCGCCTCTGTCACCTGTACGCCGCGAAGGCCGTGAACAGTTCGGCCCACCGTCGTTCGGCCGCGGCGGTGCCCGTCACGAACAAGCCGATGACCATCAGTCACAATCCGCCCGACACACCCCTCACGAAGGCCACCCACCGCATGAGGGCCCAGCACCATGCCGACGACCTGTCCGCTGCGTCCGGCCGCCCGCTGGGCCCGTTCGCGGTCCCGCGTAGGCCACCACAACACGGCCTGCAGCACCCGACCCCCGTCCAGTGGCGCGGAGGGCAGCATGTTGAAGGCGCCCAGCAGCAGGTTCGTGCCCCCCAGCCAGCCCAGTACGGGAACCGGTACCCCAGCCGAGCGTCGCGTCCACCGCGGCCGAGCCCCCTATCGCAGCCCCGCCGAGCAGAAGGCTGGCGACCGGCCCGCTGCCGGCGACTGCGAATGCTGCCCGCGCCGTCGTCGGCCGGTCCATCCGGGTCAGTCCACCGAGCGCCCACAGTGTCATGTCCCGCACGGGTATCCCGGCCCTGCGGGCCGTCAGCGCGTGCGCCGCCTCGTGCACCACCAGGCTCACCACCAGCAGCAGAGCGCCAGCCACCCCGGCGACCGCGTACGCGGCGGGTGCCAGGCCCGGCGTGTAACTGGGCAGTGTCCGGCTGGCCAGACCGGATGCAAGGAGCAGCATGATCAACGGCACACTCCAGTGCGCCCACACCGCCGCCCCGCGCACACTCCCGATCCGGATCGAACCCCTCATCGCTATCACCACCGACAGACACACGGGGCGCAGTTGAGAACGCGCTCCAGGCCCCCCTTCCATGGTCCTTCGGCGTCTCACGATCGAAAGCAGTCCTACGACACCAGGCCGGCGCGGTCCGGAACTGCGCCTGGATCCTCCGCAGCGCCGCGATCGCCGCCGAGGCAGAAGCAGTGCTTTGGACCTACGGTGGTCTGACAGGGGTCGACAAGCCGAACCGGCGTTGCGGAGGAGGCTGCGATGGAGGAGCACTTCGTCTGGGTAACGACGCGCCGGCTTCAGCCGGGCACCTTGGCGGAGTTCGAGAGGGCATGGCGTCCCGCCCCATACCCGCAGGGTCTGCGCCGCGCCTTTGCGTACTGGTCCGAGGACGGACGGGAGATCACCGGGGTGTCGTTCTGGGACTCCAAGGAGGTATGCGACTCCTGGCGGGCCTCCGCGCCGGAGGCGCAGCGGCGTACGGCCATGGCCCCGTACGTCGTCGAGGAGCGGGAAGGTTTCTACCGCGGCCGTGAACTGGGCATCCCCCAGGAGTAGCCGTTCGCGAGCGGGTGCCGCTGCAAGCCGCAGCGGTCCCTCCGGCGACGCATCGACGGTGGGGCAGTCGGTCACGACCGTCAGGTGGTCATCACGGCATCGCAGTCGGGGCAGATCACGGACGCGTACCCTGCGGGGTACCAAGGCGCCCCAGGGTGCTCGGATGGCTGCTGGCAGGCCGTCTCCATAGCGAAGGTGTCCTTGCCGCAGAGAGTCCGCGGTCCAGTCGCGGTGGGCGTCCCCGGGGCGGTGGGCGCCGCATGCACCCGGCGGACGGTCCGTGCCTCACCAGGCGCCCCGCCCGGGGAGGTGCGCGTGCCCACCGGCTTGTCGAGCTCGTACACGAGGACGATCGCGCCCATGCCTCTACGGTAGACGGCCTCATGGCCAATCCGCGGTGGGCCATCGTGCTCAGTCTGGGGCTGAGCGTGGGGGTAACAGCGCTGCAGTTGGTCTTCCCTCAGGAGTCCGAGCACCGGTTCGGCTGGTGGAAGAACCGGTGGGCCTACCGCTACCGCCGCCGTTACAGTAACCCGCTGCCGCTCATTACGCGACAGATCACGCCCTGCCGGCCGCCGCACCTGGTCTGCTGCTCGGGGGACAACTCCACCGTCAGGAACTCTCTTTGCTATGAGGGTGCGCCGCACCTGCCAAGGACGTGTTTCGTGGCGAAGGCCGCGGAAGAGGGCTTCGCATGATCTCCCTGGCCGGCTCGGAGCCTGACCTCTTCGACCAGGCGGGCGCTACCGGAGGACCTTGAGTCCGGGGTGGGGTCGGCAGGTCGTTCCGGCATTCGGTCTCGAGCGGACGGTACAGGCCGCTTCTGAGTGCGAGGTGCGCCGTCGTCGCGCTGGCTCGGTCATTGCTCAACTGGTCCTTTTTCCTGCGTGGTCGACTGCCGGTCCATGCCGCCTGCCTGCCCGGTCGACACTGCTTGGGCGCCTTTGTGTCGACTCGCGTCCGCCGTCCTCGGACAGGGGTGATCGAACTCTGACCCCGCCAAGGCGGCAGCTAGGTAACTAGACAACCTGGTGACTAGACAGTCTGGTTTCCTTAGTCGTAAGGTCACTCGCAGGTGGCCAAGATTCACCTGTTCCGACTTGAACATCTGGGCTTTTTGCTCCCTTGACGTTCTTTGTAGCCCGCCGATTGATCGAGGTAAGGCATGACTGAGTCGAATGACACCGCCGTCCCCGCGCTGTGGGGTCCGATGACTGCGCTGGTACTGCAGAACTCGCCGGCCTCCGGCCCGCGGTTGCGGGACCTCCCTGCGTTCGTCCGCGCATTCGGCGAGGTCAAGCTGGCTGCGGTGCGCGCGAACAGTGACCTCGGCGTCCTGGACGAGGTGCGCGTGAGGGTCATCGCAGAGGCGGCGAGCGAAGTCGCGCAGGGTGGCCTGATAGATCAGTTCCCGGTGCGACTCGTCGCCACCGGTGGCGGTACCGCGACCAACATGAACGTCAACGAAGTGCTGGCGTCGCGGGCGACCCAGCTGCTCTCGGGCGACGCGGATCTCACGATCCACCCCAACGATCATGTGAACCGGTCTCAGTCCTCGAACGACACCTACCCGACCGCGACGAAGGTGCTCCTGGTGCGCCAGGCGTACGCGGTCACGGCGGCCCTGCGGGAGCTTGCGCGCAGCTTCCTCCGGCAGGCAGAGCAGAATGCCGGAGTGGAGCGGATGGGGCGCACCTCCTGGCAGGACGCCGTCGTCGTCCCGGTGTCGGCGACGCACCAGGCGCACGCAGCGGCGGCTGAACGGTTCGCCGACCAGTTCGAGGCTGCCGCGCAGATGCTGCTGGCGGTTCCGCTCGGAGGGACCGTGCTCGGAACCGGCGTGGGAGCGCCGGAGGGATTCAAGGCTTCAGCGGTAGAGCACCTGGCCGACATCACGGGTCTGCCGCTGCGGCCGAGCGCAAACCCCATCGATGCGTTCGTGCACGCCGACGGCTACGCCGCGCTGGCCGACACCGCAGCCCGGTGTGCCAGCATCCTGTTCAAGCAGTGCCACGACTTGCGCATCCTCAGCTCGGGCCCGAACGGCGGACTGTCGGAGCTGTCGCTTCCCAAGCTTCAGCCCGGATCGTCGATCATGCCGGGCAAGGTCAACCCGGCCGTACCCACCATGGTTATCCAGGCGACCTTCGCGATCCGAGCGGCCGCCACGGGGGTGGGCATGGCCGTCGCTTCCGGCGACCCCGATACCTTCGGGCACGGGCCCGCTGTCGTCGCTGGTCTCTCCCCGGCGCTTACCGAGCTGGCCTCCGTGGTGTCCGTGCTCACCGACAAGTGCATCGAGGGACTGCGCTGGAACAAGGAGCGGCTCGCTGCACTCGGTGCAAGTCCCTTCGATGTCGCGATCGCGCGGGCGGAGAAGGACGGATATGACGCAGTGGCCGGCCGCTCGGCCCGTACCTACCTGTCGGCACAAGAGGAAAAGTAATGAACGTGTACACCAGCACCAGAGCCGACACCGCGCGATTCGGGGCAGTGCCGGCTGACGGGTCGACCGGAAACGGGTGGTATGCCGAGTTTGTCGGGCAGGCGGTCCCAGACCAAAGCAGTCGTGCCCGGCATGAGGTGCTGCAGCGGGGCTCTAGGATGGGGCACTGATGCGACCGGCGACGAAACTGCAGCGGACGAGCCTGGTGGACCAGGCCGTCGAAACGCTGCGCACCGAAATCATCGACGGTTCGCTGCCCCCCGGCACGCCGCTGCCCGAAGCGCAGGTCAGTGAGTGGATGGGCATCGCCAGGCCGACGGTCCGTGAGGTGCTGCTGCGGCTGCAGAACGATGGCCTCGTCCAGAAGCAGGGCCGCGGAGTGGCACTCGCGGTCACCCGCATCACCCGTGACCAGATGGTCGACATCTACATCGCGCGGTTCCATCTCGAGGCGGCCGGCGCCCGGTCGTTCGCGACCGCCGCCCCGTCCGCCCGCGAGGAACTGGACCAAAGCCTTGAGGCGCTCGACGCAGCGATCGCATCGGCCGACCGGCTCAACCAACTCCGCCTCGAAGCTCGCTGCCACACCGCAGTTGTCGGCTTGACCGGCTCGCAACGCTTGGTCACTGCCCACACACAGCTGATGGTGGAGGCTCGACTGGCCGCCATCACGGCGGGCGATGTCGATCACGAGATCGTCATGGCCAATCACCACAAGTTCGTCGACCTGCTTCGGGCAGGGCAGGCAGAAGCCGCCTGCCAGCAACTCGAGGAACGCATGAACGCTGCCCGCGGCCGGCTCCTGAAGAACCTTCCTGAATGATCAACCGGGCTCGCCATCGTTTCGCGGCCCACACGTTGACCCTCTTGAGCGCACAGCACCACCGCCACCCACACGGCTGGTAGCGCGCCTCAACGATCAGCTCCCCGGCTCCGCCTTTCCCCGCCGGAGCTGGGGAGCTTTCCTCGCAATCCGTTGACCCTGGCCAGTCTGCCGACGACGGTTGCCGTCACTGTCTCACATCTCCGTTACACAACCTCTCGGATAACGGAGATAAAGGTTCTCCTATTCCGCCAGCGAACGGGATGAGCATCCCATTCCTGGTGTTCAGCGATCAATCAAGTACATACGGCATCGATGTATCCACACTAGTTTCAAATTGGAGGTGCGGCCGACATGAAGAAGTTCATCAGTGTGGCGCTCGTGCTCGGGCTCTCAGCGTCACTGGCCGCCTGCACGTCTACCGGCCCGGACGCCGGCGCCGGTGGAAAGGACGTAGTTGTCGTCCAAGGCTTCGGCGCCGAGTACGAAACCCTCTTCAAAGAACAAATCGCGAAGCCCTTCACGAAGAAGACCGGCATCCAGGTCAAGTACAGAGCTGGGGGAGCCGGAGCGGAGACCTACGCCGCCATCCGGGCCGCTAGCGGCGAACCAGGCTTCGACCTCGCCGTGATGACCTACTTCGAGCTCGACCAGGGCCACCAGGACCACCTGCTTGCCCCGGTGACCCTGAAGCAGGTGCCGAACATGGCACACGTGCCCCAGAAGCTGCAGAAACACACCTACGGTGTCGGTGCCATCCAGGACGTCCAGCAGGTCTCCCTGATGTACAACCGCGACGACTTCCCGAAGCCGCCCACCAGTTGGGACGTGATGTGGGGCCCCAAGTACGGCAAGGGCGCGCTGGTCTTCAACCCGAACAACATCCTCGGGGTCTACGCCCTGCTCAACCTCGCCGACATAGGCGGCGGGGGAATCACCAACATGGGCCCCGGCTTCAAGCGGACCGAGGAGATGGCCAAGCACGCCCTCGCCACCCCCACGACCTCGGCCGAGGCCGTGCCGTTCATGGCGAAGCAGACCGCCACGGCCTTCCCGTACTTCGACGGCCGCGCCGCGATCTACGCCAAGACCAACAACTACGACTTCACCGTTCCCCGTGAAGGCACATACGCGCACCTGGGCGGTCTCGGTATCCCGGACGGTGCCGAACACAAGGACAACGCCTACAAGCTCATCGACTACTGGCTTTCCAAAGAGGTCCAGGAGCGCTGGGCGCGTGCCTACAACGTCGGGCCCGCAATCAGCGGCCTGACCTTCCCCGCGGACTTCGCGGCCAAGCACATCACGACGCCGGAGAAGCTTGCCAAGGTCAAGATCGCTGACGCGGCGACGGTCAACAAGCACCGCACCCAGTGGCAGCAGGAGTGGCAGGAGGCAGTGCGATGACCACCTCCCTGACGGCCTCGCCCCCGCGCGTGCCGGTGCCGGCGCCGGCACGGAAGCGTTCCAGGCTGCCATTGCTCACGTTGCCCGCGACGGTCTGGGTGCTGGCGGTGTTCGCCGTCCCGACCATGATCCTCCTCGCCAGCAGCGTGCTGACCTACGACGGCGCCAAGGTCACCACGCATCTCACCTTCGAGCACTACACCGATCTGTTCGGCGACAGCTACTTCCGGTCGGTGCTCTGGGACACCATCTGGACCTCCGTCGTGGTGGGCCTGGCCTGTACGGCCATGGGGCTCCTCGTCGCCCACTTCCTCGTCCGGTCCCGCTCGCGTCTGCGCACGCTCGTCCTGCTCATCGTGGTCTCGCCCCTGGTATCCAGCGTCGTCGTCCGTACCTACGGCTGGCTGGTGCTGCTCCAGGACGACGGGCTGCTCAACAAGATTCTCCTCTGGGCAGGAGTGACCGACGCACCCGTCGCGTTCATCGGGACCTGGTTCGCTGTGATCGTCGGGCTCGTGCACGTGCTCCTGCCGTTCGCGGTGTTCACGGCGATGTCCAGCGTGCAGAGCGTCGATCCCGCACTGGAACGCGCATCCCGCGACCTCGGTGCGGGGCCGGTCCGCACCTTCTTCCAGGTCACGCTGCCACTGATCCGGCCCGGCTTGATCTCCGGTTTCATGCTGACCTTCGCGATCAGCCTCGGCGCGTTCGCCACGGCCGCCGTACTCGGCGGCGGGCGGGTCCAGACCCTCGCCACCCTGGTCCGCTACCGCGTGGTGATCAGCCTCGAATGGGGCCAGGCCGCGGCAGTCGCAGTGGTCATCCTCGCGGTGAGCGCCATCACGGTGTCCGCACTGCTGTGGGCCGGCAACCGGTCACGAAAGGGGCTCTGACCATGACCATGCGCTTTCGTCCATGGATCCTGCTGCGCTCCGTACTTCTCGCCCTGGTCATGCTCTTCATCGCCGTGCCGATGGTCGTCGTGGTGTGGACCTCCATCCAGCCGGACACCTACCCGGCCTTCCCGCCGAGCGGACTCTCCTTGCGGTGGTGGCACTCTGCGCTCACCCGCGAGTGGCTGCTGCCCATGGCCCTGTCTGCCCAAGTCGCACTGGCATCCGCGCTGTGTGCCCTCGTCATGGGCACAGCCGCTGCGTACGCCCTGTCCCGCGGCCGGGGCCGTGGCCGCGCCGCGCTGGAGGGCTTCCTGGCCACCCCCCTGCTGCTACCGGAGATCGTGATCAGCCTCGGCGTCGTCCAGCTGATCTCGATGCTGAGCGCGCGCGGACTGATCGGCTCCCCCCTGCTGGTAGTGACGCACACGGTGATCGGCATCCCGTTCGTCCTGCGCACCGTGGGCGTCAGCCTGCTCGGGGTCAACCCCCTGTGGGAACGAGCCGCCCGCGATCTCGGTGCCACGCCCCTGCGCGCGTTCACCTCGGTCACCCTGCCGCTCATGCGATCAGGCATGTTCGCGGGAGCACTCTTCGCCTTCATCATGTCGTTCAACAACGTCGAAGTCTCCCTGTTCCTCACCACACGCGACGCGAACACCCTGCCCATCCAGCTCCTGCAGTACATGGAGTACGAGTACTCACCCACCCTGGCCTGCGTCGCGGTCACCAGCGTCCTCGGCATCTGTGCCATCGCAGGCATCGCATCCCGGTTCACCCACCTGACCGAGTTCATCCACGGAGGTACCAAGTGACCGCACTCAGCACCGACAAGCGGCCGGCCACCCAGGCAAGAGCCGGCGGATACGCGGTCACCCTGGGCGGCATCCGTAAGCAGTTCGGCTCCTCGGTAGCCGTCGAAAACCTCGACCTCGATGTACGCCCCGGCGAGTTCCTCACCCTGCTCGGACCCTCCGGCTGCGGCAAGACCACGACACTGAACATGATCGCGGGCTTCCTGACCCCGGACAGCGGACAGATCATGCTCGACGGGCAGGACGTACACCAACTGCCACCGGACCGGCGCGACACCGCCATGGTCTTTCAGCAGTACGCACTGTTCCCTCACCTGACCGTCGGCCGAAACGTCGGCTACGGACTGCAGATGCGCAAGCGCCCCAAGACGGAGATCCGCAAGCGCGTGGCCGAGGCGCTCGAACGTGTCGGGCTCGCCGGTCACGAGGATCGCCTGCCCAGTCAGCTCTCCGGCGGGCAGCAGCAGCGCGTCGCGCTGGCCCGGGCCATCGTGGTGCAGCCGAAGGTGCTGTTGTTCGACGAACCGCTGTCCAATTTGGACCTGAAGCTGCGTGAGCAGCTCCGCCTGGAGATCAAGCACCTGCAGCGTGAACTCGGCGTCACCTCAATCTTCGTGACGCACGATCAAACCGAGGCACTGGTGATGAGCGACCGGATCGCGGTGATGCGAGCCGGCCGGATCGACCAGCTCGACACGCCGGAGACGATCTACCGGGAACCGGCGAACGCGTTCGTTGCCGGATTCGTCGGCCAGTCCAACCTGATTCCCGGCGTCTGTACGGAAGCCGGAGCCGACCGATGTGCCGTCCGGTTGCCCACATCGAACATCGTGCATGCGCTGCATCCCGGGACGGTCACGGCGGGCGACTCCGTCCGCGTCCTGCTCAGGCCGGAGGCACTCCGCCTGGGCGGGGAGAGCGCGGCAACGTCGATCGCCGGCCAGGTGGTCGAGGTCGTCAACGAAGGCAACATCGCCACTGTCGTCGTTGAGATCGCAGGAGACGTCCGGCTCCGGGTCGCCGTGTCCGACCCGGCCGCGCTCAGCCTTCCCGCGCGCGGCGACATGATCTCCGTCTCTGTTCCGCCAGGCGCCGCTCGAGCGCTGCCCGCAGAGGACTGAAATCTCACACCTCTGAAGCAGCAGAGACCGCGACGGGAGCGGGCGCGGCCCACCTGCCACCCCTGCTGGCTCCGCTCGGTTCCAGCGCCGTTGCCCGAGCGGAAGAGTCCCGGCCGCCCCACCCAACGCGGCCGGGACTCGGCTTCCTACGCAAGAGGGATCGGTGCCTCAGAGCTTGCGCAGATAGGCGCGATGGAGCGCCCCGGTGGCAGAACAGGCACAGGCCCTGGCGACCATGGAGCTGCGACGCTCTGTGATCACCGGAGAGACCTGTGCCTGCACTGCCATCATGGCCGACCAAGCCCCTCTGGGACCCATTCTCGGCGCTGCTACCCACGCGGCCGGTCTACGACCCGGCCCACCCACTGGGCTGTCACCGCCCGCGGATCAGCGATCGGATCGTCTTCGAAGAGTTGCTGCAGGTCCTACGGTTCGGTTGCTCCTACCAGGCCATCGCCGACACCACCTGCTCGGCCACCACCATCCGCAGCCGCCGTGACGAGTGGATCCAGCTCGGCGTCTTCGCCCGGCTGAAGCGGATCACCCTGGAGGCGTACGACCGCATCATCGGCCTCGTGCTGGACCAGATCGTCATCGACGGGGCGATCACCAAGGCGCCCGGAGGCGGAGAAGCCGCTGGACGATCCCCCGTCGACCGAGGCAAACAAGGACTGAAACGCTCGGGCATGACGGATGGTTACCCGAATCCCGCTGGGCCGCGTCCTGGCCGGAGCGAACTGCCACGACTCCCCGCTGCTCGCCACGACCCTGGACCTTCTGGACGACCTCGGCCCACTGCCCGACGACATCACCGTGCACCTGGACGCCAGCTACGGCTCAGGCAAGAGCCGTACCACGCTTGGGACACGCGGCCTCCACGGCCGGATCGCACACAAGGGCGAGAAGGCCCCCGTCCAGGCCACCCGGCGTTTGCACGTAGAGTGCACCCACGCCTGGCAGAACGCCTTCCACCGGCTGGCCCGCTGCTACGAGCGCAGGATCGGGGTCATCGATGCCTTCTTCGACCTCGCCGACACCATCATCACCGTGCGTAGCCTCATCCGCCGAGCCTGGACCACTCACCGCTGGGACGACCGCCCCACTCGGCGACCATGACCCCACGCGCATCCGCGTGACGTCTTAGGCTGCTGCGTGCCAGCGCTCCAGGTCCGTCCAGAATCGGCGAAGGTCGACGCCGAGGCGGTGAAGGATGCGCACGGACTCGTTGGAGCTGTCCGCGAGTAGCCCCCAGAGCAGGTCTTCGCAACCGATGTGGGTTCGGTCGCCCCGACGGCGAGCCGTCGTTGCGGCCACCTCGATCACCTTCCGGCCCTGCCCATTTAGCCGGAGGATGCCGAGCGGACCTGTGAGCGTCAGGCGCAGGGGGAGGGCGCGTGAGCGGCGGAGCCCCCACAGCACCGGATCATCCGAGCGGAGAGAGGTCGCGTCAAAGGCACGACGCCGGACCTCGTCGAGGTCGATGCCAAGGTCGGCGAGTAACTCGCCATCACGTTGACGTCGATCGGTCTCCCCACGCTCTTCAACCTCGGCGAGCACGGCGAAAGGAGTGAGGTCGAGCGCCTGCAGTGGCAAGCAGGTGGAATCGACCTTAGCGAGGGCCGCCAGGAGATGTCCGGTGCCGAGGACATCCCGGCCAGCGTCGATGGCCAGAACCCCCGCCCGCACGACAACTCGGCGCGCGGGCTGAGTGAACCCCGTGAGCATCGTCACCTCTGACCCCCAGAAATCCGACTCTCGACGTGACCAGCGTGCTTTCTGTGTGCGGACTGCCGCTTCACGCCAAGTGCAGAGGCGATGGCTTCCCACGACCAGCCCTGGGCACGGGCGTTGCTCACATGCAACGCTTCCAGTTCGTCCAGCAAACGGCGCAGAGCAGCCACCCCGGCCAACCCTGCCGCTGGGTCGCTGCTGTCGACGGCAGCAGCCAGTTCAGTTACCGACTCCATACTGTCAGCATAGGCTGACACGTAGAGGGGTGTCAGCACTGGCTGACAAGGAATCGGCGTGAGGCATCCAGAAGCGCGACCAGAGGTGCTCCATCGCGTCTATTTGCGTGAGCTCTTAACTTGAAATTAAACCTTCGGTGATCGTTCGGGGATCGAGTGGTTCACCCACATGGGAATCTGCCGGACATGACGACGACCTCCCTTTCACGCTGTG
>NZ_JBIAXS010000047.1:36528-45570 GCF_042896885.1 Streptomyces sp. NPDC001231 | reverse complement strand
ACGTCACCCCGGTCGAAACCAGGGCCCTGACAGCACAAGACCTTGCCCCCGCAGCGTAACCATCCGCTGTCCACGATCATGGGGGAACTTCAGGCGGCGGCCAGCAGGGTCGTGTACGGCAGTACCGCGAAGCTCAGCCAACACGCGACCTGAACCACGACGGTGATCAGCAGCACGATACGCGCGCCCCGCCGGTCGATCATGCGGCCCAGCAGCGGACCGCCCAGCGCCAGACCGGTGGTCATGGCCGCCGCGGCTCCTCCCGCTGCCGCGTAGCTCATGTCCAGGCCCAGAACGACGTACATCGTCAACGCCATCCCGGAGGCCGTGATCGCGGTGCGGGCGAGCAGCGAGACGCCCAGCAGCGATGCCATCCCGGGCACGGCGAGCACCTGTCGGTATCGAGTCACCCGCGTGACGCTAGCTCCCATCATCTGGCAATAGGAAGTGGCCATATGACTGGAGTCGATATAATGGATTCTTATGGCCAGGGATCTAGAGATCGTACTGCTGCGGTCGTTCGTTACCGCTGTGCGGGCGGGCAGCATCAGCCGCGCCGCAAGCGCGCTGGGGCAGAGCCAGCCCGCGCTCAGCCAGCAGTTGCGCAAGCTTGAGAACACCGTCGGTAGCCCCCTGCTCCTCCGGTCCACGACCGGCGTCTCGCCGACCCGCGCAGGTGACGAACTCCTGCCATACGCGGAGCGCATCCTCTCGCTCTCCGCGCAGGCACTCACCGAAGCCGGCCGCACACTGACCGGCCACTGCGGCGTCGGGTTGCTCGAAGACCTCGCCGCGTCCCAGCTTCCACAGGCCCTCGCCGACCTCGCCCGGCTGCATCCAGGCGCGACGCTTGAGGTGCTCAGCCTCTCCGGCGACGCGAGGCGCGAGGCCTACGACGCGGGACGCGTCCAACTCGTGCTCGACGAGGCGGCGGACGTTCCCGGCCGGCCGCGCTGGACGGTGCGCCGACCGCTGGTCTGGGCGGTCGGCCAGGGTGTGGACTTGGCTGCCGATCCGCTACCCGTGGTGCTGTTCTCGGGCCCGTGCACATGGCGTGCGTCGGTGCTGGAAGGGCTGGAAGGTGCCGACCGCCGCTGGCGGGTGGCGTTTGAGAGCAACAGTCTCGTCGGTGTGCTCGCCGCGGTGCGGGCCGGGCTCGGCGTTACGGCGGTGCTGCCCGGGAATCTCGAACCGGCCATGGCGTGCCACGACGCGGACGCCCTGCCCAGCCTGCCGGACATCGAACTCGGCCTGGCCAGGCACCCGCGAACCGAAGGCGATCCGCTGGTCGATGCCGTGGAGACCGCGCTACGACGCATGGTCTGAGCGGCGCCGCCCTCTGCCCGTCGAGTGCCGCTCGAATCTGACCGAACCACTCGGTGTCCAACCGCCGCCCGTCGGCGTTGTCCGGCCATGGGGTGATGTCAGCAGGTGATCCGAAGTGGATCGAGTCGTTCGTCGGGTTGAGCCCGGTGCAGTTCGACCGTCTCGTCGCGTTGGTGCGGCGGCGGGGTGGTGACATCCAGCGAGGCCGGCCGTGGCGATTGCCGGGCCTTCACCGAGTCTGGTGTCGACCGGGCCTGCCATGGTGTTCTCACCCTCGCTGATGGCGGCTACCAGGGCACCGGACTGCTCATCCCGCACCGCAAAAGACGAGGCCAACAGCGTCTGAGCCCGCAGTAGGAGGCCGAAAACGCTGTCCACCGTCGGGCCCGGGCACGTGTCGAGCATGCCCTGTCGCGCCTCAAGAAACTGGAAGGTTCTGCGGGACTGCCGACTCAAGGGCAACGGCGTTCACCTGGCCATACTCGACGTTGCACGCCTTCACAACATGGCCCTCACGGGATAACCCCAACTCCATACGGGACAACCTCTAGCAAAACAGCATGACGCGGCTCCCCACTTCATTCCGTAGCAGGCGGGCGGGGTCCATGGTCAAGCATCGGTCACCTGGGCACCCTGCGGGATGGCGTCCCGGGGGACATCCCCGGCGGACTCAATGTGGCTCGCATACCCGTCCGGGTCGAGGTCGCGTACTTCGACCGAAAAGTGGACCTCGAACTCCGGGACAGGCCCGACGCGTGTGCGAAGAAGCGCGAGGACGGATTCGCTGAGCGCGCGTTTGACCTCGGCGCTACGGCCGGCCTTCAGCGCGATCTCGATGTGGACCGCCTGGTGGGTTTCCTCCGTGCGGCCGGCGATGTACCAGTCGTCTTGCGGGTAGATGAAACGGATCCGGCACGCCTCGGGGCGCGCGCCGCTGTTGGCGACGATCAGCGAGTGCAACTCCGGGCCGAGTACTTCACAGTCGAGGACCTCGTTCTCGCCCAGTTCATTGGTGTACGTCACGGTTACATGTGGCATGGACGCAGCATATTCACTCTCTCGCCATGTTCACCGATGAGTTCCTCGACAAAGGGCCAGCCAGGCCGAGCACGCACCTGCGCGCAGGCGGCGGGCCGGCATCTGCCGGGGTTCTGGGACATGCCCGGAAGCCCCATGGCGACATAAGGAGGGCCGCCTCACCAATACCAAGGCGCGGCGAGCCGCTGGAGTTCAGCGGCCCGCCGGGGCTCTCTGACCCCCATCGGGTACTCAACCCAGAGACCAGTGTTCCCGGACGCTCGTGCACCGGTACCGTCCTGAGTGCGACGTCAGAACGGAGCCCATCATGGCGCACGACGCTGAGAATGGCCCGCCGCTTACGTTCGGCCAACGGGTCCGACGTGAACGCGAGCGGAAGGGCCAGACGCGACCGGTGCTCGCCGGTCTCGTCGGCCGCAGTTCGGAATGGGTCAAGGCGATCGAGAACGACCGACTCGGCATGCCACGCCTGCCGCTCCTCCTGCGTCTCGCGGACGCGCTCGGCGTGGACAATCTTGCCGCTCTTACTGGTGACGAGCGACTGTCGGCCGCCACCTACACCAAGGCCGCCCACCCCGCACTGCTACGGGTGAAGGAGGCACTGACGACCTACGACCTACTCGCCCGTGACGAGGAGCCCGCGTCGGCCACGGCGCTCGCCACTCGCGTACAGAACGCGTGGCAGGCCTGGCACGGATTCGGCGACCACCGTAGCCGCGTGGCCAACGTGCTGCCCGCGCTGCTGGCCGACCTCCAACACGCCGCCCGTGCCCACGAGGGCAACGACCGGCGACGGGTACAGGTACTGCTCGCGCAGGCCTACCACCTCGCCCAGCTCTACCTGAGCTTCCAGCCCGCGCCGGAGCTGGTGATGCTTACCGGCGACCGGTCCATGACCATGGCCCAGGACGCCGACAGCCCGCGCGCGATGGCGGCCTCCGCGTGGTACCTCAACCACGTCTTCCGTGACGCCGGAGAGCGCCACGAGGCGCGCGTGGAACTGGCCATGAGGTCCATTCAGCTGCTCGACCCGGAGCGCGGTTCGGAGGACATCGCGCTCAAGGGCCTGCTGAACCTGGCCGCCGCCCTGTCGTACGCAAAGGTCGGGCAGAAAGGCAGCGCCGAACGGCACTGGGACCGCGCCGACGAGGCTGCCCGCCGACTCGGCGACGGGTACGCGCACCCGTGGCTCGTGTTCGGCCGCGGCATGGTCGACGCGTACGCGATCACCATGAACAACGACTTCGTGCGCGGCGGCGCTGCGGTCGACGCCGCCACGCACATCGACCTCGGCAGCATGCAGAGCGCCACCCGCCGCAGCTTCCACATCATCGAGACGGCCCGCGCGTACAGCCTGGAAGGGGAGTCGGTCGCGGTCGTGCACCTGCTGAAGAAGGCCTACGAGACCAGCCCCGAGACCGCCTGCTTCAACCTGTTCGCGCGGGGCGCGGCCGCCGAACTGGCGGAGAAGGGCAGCGCGATCATTCGCGACGACGCCCGAGGCCTCGCGCGTCAACTCGGGGTGGCGGCGTAGGGGTACAACTTGTACCCCTCGGAGAGGGGGTAGCGACTGTACCTGTCGCTACCCCCTCTGCCTTTTACGGTCGGTGCTCGACCATCCGTTACCCGAGGTCTGGCGATGCCGATATGACGACCACAGCCCGCCGGTCGGGATATCCCGGCTACAGCGAGACGATGACCCGCACCCCGGAGGCAGCCGCGAAGGCGCGGCACCTGGCACGCGTCGTCCTGTGCGCGTGGCACATGAGCGAAGCCGTGGACGACGCCGAACTGCTGCTGTCCGAGCTGTTCACGAACTCGGTTCGGCACGCCCGCGGCGAGAGCGTGCGCGTCATCATTAACCGCCCCGACGAGGACCGGGTGTACGTGGCCGTGGTCGACTTCGCACCGCACCGGTTACCGGAGCTGCACAACGCGAGAGTGGAGGACATCGGTGGTCGCGGGCTGGCCCTGGTGGACGGGCTGGCGGACCGGTGGGGGTACGACCTGATGGGCCCCAGGCCTCGGCCGTGGGGCAAGCGCGTCTGGGCAGAGATGAAGGTGAGCCGATGACTGAGACCCACACATTGCCGTCGGTCGGCGACGAGGTGATGGAGGGCAAGACCCGGGCCATCGTGACCGATATTCGCGGCGGGGTCGTCTGGCTCCGATCCCGCTCCGGCGGCGGTCCGGAGTGGCCGGCGGAGGACCCGCGCAGGCTCACCGTGCGGCGGACTCGAGCCGAGATGATCGAGGCGGGCGAACTCTGACGGCCCGCCCTCGCAGCGGTTGACCGTAGCCCGCACTCGCGAACCCCGTTGTCCGCGCCACCCCCGTCGCGGACAACGGCCGGAAGCGGTGCCCCGGAACCCACCCGTGAGGGTTCCGGGGCACCGCGCTGTGTGTTCCAGAACTCTGGAACAGCCCACCGGGCTGCACTCGCGAGACAACCCCCCCGGCTGCCCACGGACCAGCGGGCGACGACCCTTGACGCGGAAGAGTCCGGCCGGGCACTGGAACGGCCGGGAAGGGAAGTGACCACGACGAAGGGCCCCGCGAAGCGGAGCCCTTTCTGCGTACTCACGCGGTCAGACGGACGTACCGGTGGTGACCGGAGCCGGTTGCGTTGGAGGCAGGACCTGCGTGGGCATCGTGGCCGCCGGCGAATCCGTCTGCGCGGCCGCGGAGCTCTGCTCTGCGGGCTTCTTCGCCGCCGAGCCCTTCCGCCGGGAGTGCACCCGCGGCCGCTTTACCGGCTCATCCGCGCCCAGCTGGGCGAGTTCCTCCGGAGTCCAGCCCGCGGCCTCTGCCTCCACGTAGGCCTTGCCGTACGACGCATCCAGAGCAGCCAGTTCCTCCATCAGCGCACTCCGCTTGGCCAGGACCTCCACCAGCGGCCCGATGGCCTGCTCGCGGTTCGCCTGGAGTGCCTTCATCCTCTGCACGATCTCATCTGCGCTTGGCATGCGGTGATCGTAGCGCGCACCCCTCCGGCGGCAGCAGTCTGCGCAATGAAGCGCCGCAGCTCACACCGCCTTTGACCGCGCATCGCCCACCACCGTCAGCTTCATCTGGTGTAGTAACCGGCGGAAGCGAGTTAGTGCCTAATGGAACATTAGGCATCGTCATGTGGCGGATCTTGAAGCTACGCTGTCCGCCGCATGACGTGGTCCGAGCACGGACCGGGGACGAACGATGCGGGGAGTCTGGTGGCCGCCAAGCAGCGCGCACGACGTCGGGAGAGGCAAGAAGAAGCGCCACGCAAGCGACGCGTGAATCTCGCCTTCAACGAGGCTGAGCTGACGATCCTGCAGGAGGCTGCAAAGCGCGAGAACATGGCTCCGGCAGCATGGGCAGCGCGTGCTGCTTTGGCTGTGGCTACGGAGACCGTCGTGCCCGTTTCGGTCGACGCGAAGGATGTGCTGCAGGAGCTGATCCAGTCGCGTGGCCAGTTGCGGCGCATCGGCAACAACCTCAACCAGGTTGCGCACATCCTGAACGCTGACGGCGACGTGACCGACGCGCAGATCAAGGCGGTGCTGGAGTATGTCCAGACGGCCGTGCGGCGGGTGGACGAGGCCACTCTGCAGCTGATGCGCGAGCGGCGGCCGCGGTTGTGATGCCGAAGAAGGCCCGGGAAGGAAATGACACCTCGGGCTTGCTGCACTACCTGTACGGCCCGGGCAAACGAGACGAGCACGTTGACCCGCACCTGGTGGCTGCGTGGGACCCCTACATCGAGGACCCGGCGCGCTCGCCGGACATGGCTCTCACCGACCTTGCGCTGATTCTGGACGCGCCCGTGCACGCTCTGCTCGGGAAGAAGCCCGCCAAGCACGTCTATCACGTGGCGGTGCGCAACCCGCCAGAGGACCGGCAGTTGACGGACCAGGAGTGGGCGCGGGTGGCGCGCGAGCTGATGCACGCCGCCGGCATCGACCCGCACGACGACGACCAGGGCTGTAGGTGGGTGGCCGTCCGGCACGCCGACGACCACATCCACATCGTGGCGACCGCGGCCAGACAGGACGGGCGTCAGCCCAACCTGCGTCAGGACATCGTGAGGATGCATGACGTCGCCCGCCGCTTCGAAGTCGAGTTCGGGCTGCGCCGACTTACCCACGGCGACAAGACCGCACGGAAGTGGTCGAAGACCGGGGAGGCGGAGAAGGCGACCCGGCGCGGCCTGCAGGAGACCGCCCGCGAGACGCTGCAGCGCGCCGTGCGCGAGGCGGCCGCGGCCGCCACGAGCGACGCCGATTTTTTCGCCCGGCTCGGCGCGGCCGGGGTCCGGGTGCAGCAGCGGATCGCCCCGGACGGCAACGTCACCGGCTACTCGGTGGCACTGCCGGGCGACCGCGACGGACGCCAGCAACCGGTGTGGTTCTCCGGCTCTCGACTGGCCGCGGACCTGTCGCTGCCACGGGTGCGTGAACGGTGGCAGCAGGCTGCTGCTGTCCGACCGATCGCGCCGGCGGAGGCCTGGAAGGTGGCGGAGACCAAAGTGAGGCAGGCCGCCGTACATTTGGGTGCCGGAGGGCTGCACCAGGGTGCCGGGGACGTCGCCGCGCTCGGCGACTTGGTCGTGGTCGCCGCGGTCATCTCACCCCGCCTGGTGCGCGACCGGATCCGCGACGCTGCGCGCGAGTACGAGCGGGCCTCCCGGGCTCCGGAGGCGCGCAGTCTGGAGGGCCAGGCACGCGAGCTGTACCGCGAGTCGGCACAGGTGCTGTCGAGGTCGGTGGCGGTCGCGGGTCGCAGTGACACGGTGGCCGCGCTCGGTTTCCTGCTCGCCCTGGTGACGGCGGTGGAGGCCTCCCGGACGTGGCACGAAGCGCAGGAACACCGTGCCCAGGCGCACGCCGCCGGACGGGCCGGGAGGCTGCTGCGCGAGGCCGTTGAGGTAACGGCGGGCGCGGCCGCAGCCCGGGAGTACACGCCGCGCCAGAGGAAGGCGACCGCAGCCCGGACGAGGACCGGACAGCGGCTGGCGGCCGCGGGCGAGCGGCCGATGGCGGGTGTCGTCCAGCAGGCCGTTCCCTCCCACGCCCGGGTCGTTCTGGCTGACCCTGCTTGGCCCGCCCTGCGCACGCGCCTGGCGCAGATCGAGCGTGACGGTGAGGACCCTGCGGGTGTGCTGGCCGCAGTCGCCGCCCGCCGGGAGTTGGGCACAGCGGACTCGGTGGCGGAGGTGCTGACATGGCGCCTGGACGGGTGGCGGAAGCAGCGCGGCGCGGCCGTAGCCGCCACCGGCAAGAGCCCGTCGACCACACCCGCGGGCGGCGCCGGACACGCCGGACCGGCCCGCACGACGGGGGCGCCCGCACCGACGCGGCGGCCGCCCGGGGACGAGCAACGCAAGGGCCCGAAGCGGACCCGCTGAAACGAGGGGAGCACAGCATGGGGACACCCACGCCGGAGGGGGAGCCGTTCGCCGCGGCGGCGGGCGAGGCGGTGCAGACGTCCGTCATGGCATGGCGTCTGGTCATGGCTATGGCGGACGCTGTGCGCAGGCAGCAGCAGCGGCGGCAGAAGGGCAGGGAGGAGGATCTGCCGCCTGCCGATCAGGCGGTGCGCGAGGCCGCCACGGAGGTGACCAGACTGGTCCCGTCCGACATCTCCACGGCGCTGATGGCCGGGGCGGACTGGCCGCAGATGGCGCAGCAGCTGGTCGCGCTGCGCCGCGCGGGCGTCGACCTGGGCGAATTCCTTCCCCGGGTCGGCGACATTGCGGTGACGGTGCGGGACGCGGTCGCCGAGAACGCCGCCCGGGTCGACCGCGAGGGCACGGGGGAGTGGGAGCGGATGCTGCGCGAGACTCTGCCGGCGGGACCGGTGCGGGAGGCGATCCTGTCCTCACCGACGTGGCCGGACATCGCGGCGACGATGGCGCGGCTGGACGAGCGCGGGGTCGACGTCCGGCAGGTCCTCGCGGCGGCGCACAACGAGGTCGTCGGCGTCGACCAGGCCGTGGCGAGGGTGCTGGCAGCGGATGCGGCACCGACCGCGAGCCGGGACACGGTCCGGTCGTACGGACCACTGACAACGGGGCTGGATCTGCCCAAGGATCTGGACCTGTCCGACCGGGCGCGAGCGCTGCGGCAGCTGGCCATCTCCCCGGCGGAGAACGAGCGTTACGGCCGCTCGGTGATGGAAGCAATGCCAGGCCGCGAGCGGGAAGCGACGCTGATGCTCTCGAACCGTCAGTGGCCCCTGGTGGCCGCACGGATGGCGCAGATGGAGACCGAGGGCAAGCCAGTGCGCGAGCACCTGACCCGCCTCATGGGAGACACCTCGTGGGAGAAGGGGCCCACGCCGCAGCTGGGCTCACGGTTGGTGGAGGCCGCCCATGATGCGCTGCGCCGGCCGCTGGGTGAGGCGGCCGCGTCGCGGGCGAAGGTGAACACCACGGCGGCCCGCGCACAGTCGGCGACGCTGGACCCTACTAAGCGGCAGGCGGCTGACAAGAGCGCGGCACCTGCAGAGCCCGGGGTCGCTCCGCACCGGCAGCAGAACGGGCCCGCCCTCAGGCGTGGCAAGACCCGCTGAAGGGCCCTGACGCACGTGTGTCAGGGCGATCGAGCGTGGGGGTGGGTGAGGCGGGGGCCGGAGCTGAAAACAGGGGGTTGGGTGGGCCTTGGGGGAACCGTCAATTACGGCGCGCATGTGGGGTATTTG
>NZ_JBIAXS010000047.1:0-36518 GCF_042896885.1 Streptomyces sp. NPDC001231 | reverse complement strand
CGCCGGGGCGCTGCCCAGCGGGCGCAACCCGCGGCCCCCGCGCTGGCTGGGCACCCCCCGCTGAAGGGCCCCGCCCCCCGGGGGGCCACGACCCGCTCCGGGGCCGCGACACACGTGCGTCAGGGCGATCGATCTTGGGCTTGGGAGTCTCGGTGCCCGAAGCTCAACACCTTCGATTCGGTGGCAAGTGCGGAACGCGTCATTTCCGTCGCGAATGGCTGATAGTTCTTCTTCCGGGCAGGATATCGCCCCTACATGCTTCTCCTCATGCCTACGTCAAGGACACGTGGGCGCATTGGGGAGGGTGAAACATGCGAGCAGCACACCGCGCGAAGCTGGCGGCGCTGGCGGTAGGGGTACTTGCCGTGCCGACAGGTCTGGTCGTGACCACCGCGGCACCTGCCGCAGCGAACGCCACTTGCGGCAAGACCGGTCCGAACCTGGCCAACACCACCGTGAGGATGACGGCGGGCGTCTCCGCCAACATGCGCAGCGGCTCCAGCACAAGCTGCGGGGTCAAGGGGTGGGCCGACAATCAGGACACCCTCGTCTACTACTGCTACACGTGGGACCCAAACTGGGACAGCTGGACGTACCTTTACAACAGCACCGACAAGACGTACGGGTGGGTGAAGGACTCCCTGCTGCCCAACAACGGCACCGCCAAGCACTGCGGCTTCTGACCCTGAAGGCGAGCCGACCCAGCCCGTGACTGCAGTCACGGGCTGGGCCCTCGGGGGGACAGACGTGGCGGGTAACCGGCCTTGGGGAACAGCGGGGCAGTCGATATCGGCAGCCCCGCTGTTCCCCAAGGCCGTTCTAGGCGCTGCGCGGCTTGCGGGCCGACTTCTTCGCCGCGGTCTTCTTCTCCGTCGTCTTCTTCTCCGTCGTCTTCTTCTCCGTCGTCTTCTTGGCCTGCTGCTTCTTCGCAGCCTTCTTCTTCGGCGTGGGCATCTCGTGCACGTCGGCCTCCCCGCGAGAGGCCTTCGCTTTCTGCACGGACGCGTTCAGTGCGGCCATCAGGTCCAGCACCTGCCCGGGCTCGGTCTCCGGCTCCGTCGCCGCGGGCGGCTCCCGGTGCTCGCGCTTGGCCTCGATGATCTCCTGGAGCGCCTCGGTGTACGTGTCGCGGAACTCTTCGCCTTCGAGGTCGTCGCGCGCCAACATGTCCATGAGCGCCAGGGCGCCGTCGATCTCACCCTCGTCGATGTCCACGGGCGGCGGGTACAGCTCCTCCGGGGAGCGGATCTCGTCCGGCCAGCGCATGGAGTGCAGCACCAGCACGTCATCCCGCACCCGTAGCAACCCCAGCCGCTCCCGACCCGACCACGCGTACTTCGCCACGGCCACCTTCGACGAGCGGCCCAGTGCCTGCACCAGTAGCTTGTACGGCTTCGCGGCCACGGCGCCGTCCGGCGCCAGGTAGTAGCCCTCTCCGATCCGGATCGGGTCGACGGACTCCAGTGGCACAAACGCATCGATCTCGATGGCGCGAGCTGTCGGCAGCGGAAGGGCCCGCAGTTCCTCGTCCGTGACAGGGATGACTTGGGTCTTCGACAGCTCGTAGCCCTTGCCGATCTCCGACTGCTGGACCTCGCGGCCGTCGATCTCGCAGACCTTCCTCACCCGCACCCGGCCCATGTCCTCCAGGTGGTACTGGTGGAAGCGGACGCTGTGGTCCTCCGTGGCGCTGACCACGCGGATCGGCACCGTGACCAGGCCGAAGCTGATCGCACCGCTCCAGATGGTTCGGGGCATGGCAGACCTCTACAACAGGCCCCGAGCAGCATCAGCCTACGAGCCGCTCAGCCGACGCGCACTCAAGGAAGCGCCCACCCCGTGAAGGGGTGGGCGTCGTCATGCCCGCTCTACCGGTCACAGCTGCGGCTTCGGCCTATTCCTTGGCTCGGGAGGCGTCAAGTCGGCGCTGCCCAAGGGACGCCTGATCACCTTGGGCCAAACCGGGGTGGCTCCCTTCCCTGGAGCCGTCGTCAAGCTGACGGCAGCCGCCGAGTTGCTCACGGCCCTGGGCCGGCTCCTCCCGAGGGCCACCGGTGTCGCTCCCGTCCTCACCCCGGCAGCCGCGGTCGACCTGACGGTCGTCATGACGGGCGCGCTGATCAGTCCATGCCAATCATGATCGAATCGCCACCAGGCCGCTAGAAGTGCCCGAGGTCCTTCTCCTGGCCCAGCCGCTCCTTCAGCTTCGTGACGTCCTTCAGGAGGGCATCCATCGCATCCAGGTCCGCCGGATCCGTCTCCTGCACGCCCTCGGACACGCTGTCGGCCAGGTCGCGGAGATCCGCGTAGTACGGATCCGCCCCCGCTTCGTCGTGCAGCATCTCCGCCACGGCAGGCGCAACCGACTGAAGCTGGATGAGTGCCGCCTGGCATTGGTGGGCAGTGACGCAACCACCGGAGAGCGTCTCCTGCCTCGTGACGCTCGTGTACGTATCCGCAGCAGCTCTCGTCGCCCACATCCATTCCGGCTTCACCGTCGGGGCCGTTGCCGCAGCCGGCTTCGCTTCCCTAGTCGTGCTCGGCTTGTCCCCAGTCGTGCTCGGCTTGCCGGCCTCCCCGCTGCACGCCGTCATCAGAACCAGTGCCCCGCCCACGGCCAGCACGGACATGCCGCGGCCGGCCCACCTTCGGATCTTCATACGCGGAACGTAGCACTTCGCCGGCGACGAGCTGTTCTCAATCGAGGTCGAGGACTGAGCGGCACCGCGAGGTCGTGGCCCGCGCGGCGCCGACTGCGGCGGCTCGGTTGTGACGGAGGACATGCTGGCTGCAGAGGGGGTGGGAGGGGCGCCGGGCCGGTGTGCCGTCGACCCTGCCGGAGTTGGGCCGCTCTCCGTACCGCCGCCGACACACGCGTGCGAGTGCCGCCCGGGGGAGCGCGCCGCGCCGGAGCGGCATCCGGCGGCGGAGATCGCTCCGGCGGTGGGCCTCCAGCCCCGGCGGCTGCCGGGGGGAGCGGCTGGCGGCCGAGGTCGGTCCGCGTGATCGTCTGCGAGACTGGCAGCTACCCTGACACCTGGTCATTCCGGGTCGTCGGCGGACAAGCCTGGATCTCCCTCGTCGGCGCAAGGGCCGCCTCATCTACCTGGACGGTACCTCCGCTCGATGTGACCCTCGAGGTCATCCGCATAGAAGTAGGGGTGCCGGTAAAAACCCTGTCATCAGCCGCAAACGGCGGTGATCTTACGGGGGGCGTCACCCGTGTGGGTGAGTCCGGGGCCGTATATCTGCGGTGGGTGAAGTCCTGCGAGGACGATCGATGATCGTGGCCCGTACCCCGTTGGACCTGGACGAGAAGCTGACGGCCTGGCTCGCGGAACACGTCGCGCCCAAGGAACGGCGGCTTGTCGAGTCCGGCGATGACCGAGCGGGTCAGGTCCTGGTACCGGACGACGAAGCCCGGCCGGTGGAGGAGGAGACCACCCGGCACCCCGGCCGCGGCAAGTCCCGCGCGGGCTTGCGTGCGGCGAGGATCGCACCGTTGCCACGGCGCTGTTCCAGCCACTCGGCGACGACTTGGCGGTCTGCCGACCAGCTCGCCAGCGGCCGTTGACGTGCCTCCACGGTCTCGCCGATGTTTAGCGCGGCCGCCCATTCCGGTTGCTCCGTCCCCTTTGGCCAGCTCAGCGCCCGGTAGGAGAGAACCTCGGTGATGCCGCGTGCGGCGAGCACCTCCTGGGTCATCTCGTACTGGGTGCGCAGGAAATCCCGCAGTGCATCGCGGTTGTAATCGAGTTCGAGGCCGACGGCGAAGCGAGTCTTGGCATCCACCTGCCACTCGAGGACTCCGGTGAGGCCGAACTCCTCCTGGGCGGCCTGTTGCAGCGCCAGAACGCGCACGTTGTTGTTGGACCCGTACGCCCACGAGCCCATCAGCTCACTGACCGCGATCATGCGGATCATGGGATCGGCCTGCGGGGCGTCCATGCGCACTGTCCGGTCCGGGGCGTGCCGGGGATCTGTGGGGTCGAGTTCGTCGAGGTGGAGGACGTCGGCTCCCATTGAGGGGTACCGCTCGTTGTGCGGGACCAGCACATAGCGGCCGTTGCCCAGGTGGGCCGCCATGTCATTGCCGACGACTAGACCCATCGAGGCGAGGATGAGTTCGGGCGTGGAGGACCGCATACGCGCGGCGAGGGCCTGGATGGCGACGGTCTTGGCGTGGGGAGTGTCGGTGATACGGCCGTCGTCGGTCAGCAGTGTCTCGCCGGCCCGCTGATGGTCGATTCGTTCCTGCGAGCCCAGTGGCGGCGGGGCACTGTACGCCCCGCTGGCCTCGTTGGTCGGCTGCTCGCTCAACGTAAGTTCCCCCTGCGGTTGTTTCGCTTCTCGAGGCTGTCGTTACCGGCGACGGTGTCTGGGCATGTCCTTGCTGGGTCAGTTGCCACCCAGGAATTCCTCGGCCTGGCTCCGCAGACCCGTGGGGGCGGCGGTTCAGGCCGGGGTGCGCATCAGTTCGCGCAACTTGACCTCCTTCACCTCCCGCGGGGCGTCCTTGCGCAAGCCGAGGTGGGGCCACACGCCGTCCAGTTCGTCGGGCAGGTGCCAGTGAGTGCCGAGGGTGGATTCGGGGACCTCGGCGGCCTCCGGGGGCGTGACGAGGACTTCGTCCGCGGTGGCGGCCGGAGTGATCTCGACCAGGGTGAGCCCCAGCCGGTCGATGGCGTCACGGAACAGAGCCCGGTGGGCTTCGACGGTGCCGGCGGAAGGCTGCTGCCCCGTGTGGAACAGGGTGAACACCCACCCGGACTCGCCGGTGCGGGCCAGGTCCAGGACGAGACGGGCACCCGACTCGTCGGTGAGGGAACCGTGCGCGATGCTCTGCGCGGCTGCGGGCCCCTCGACGCGGGGCGCGTCAGTGAGTTGGAAGGCGTTGGACAGCCAGTGCAGCTGATTGGAAGTCAGCTCTTCGTGGGAGAGAGCGCGGAGGGCGGGCCAGAGCATGCGAAAGTCTCCTTCTGTCGGACCTGAGACTGCGGCGTACGTCTGTCTGGAGGGCGGCTATGCGTCGGTGGATGCGGTTGGGCGCGATCCCAGGTGGATCGGATTGCTCCAAGCCCGTCCGCCGGAGGCGTCTTCGACGGTGACCCGGCAGTACCCGCGCCGGAACATCTCCACGGGCAGGGAGCACTCCGTCAGCGCCTCGCCCTGGACCACCTGAGCCCCTGGGACGCTCCCGGTGAGCAGCACCTTGCGCGCTGGCGAGCAGTGCACCGTGATCAGACCGTCGTTGAGCCGGATGTCGTGCAGTTCCGGCCCGGTGCTGGAGTAGTAGTGACCCCCTCTGAGGGCCGACAGGAGCTGTGCCGGCTCGAGCGATTCTGCGCGCACCTGTACCCAGGCGGCGCAGCCCGGCGGGTCCTGGGGCTGGAAGTGCGCGTCATCGGCGGCGTAGGCGGTCAGCCGGTGTCCCCGGTTGAGTAGGACGTCGGTCAGGTGCCAGCTGTCGCCCCGGTCCTCGCGGGACGAGAGTGCGTTGTAGACCTCGACTGCGTGAGCCGCGTCCAGGCTCTCCGCATCAACGGCAGTGAGCAGCGAAGCCGCAGGGTGGGCCATGCCGACGAACGCGCCTGCGGCCCGTGCCCGGCGAGCTAGTTGCGGTCCGCTTTCCCCTGGCTCGGGCGGCGCGAAGCCGAGCGGCAGCCCCACCGCGACGATGTGCCATGACGGTCCGGCCTCAGTGCGAGGGGCGTGCAGTTCGGCCCCCAGCAGCGTGGTGAATCCGGGGCGCCGTAGCGGCCGGGTGTCCGTCAGGGGGAAGCCGTACTCCGCCCTGAAGTGGTCGGTGACGGCCAGGAAGTCGTAGCCGGCCTCCTGGTAGTGACGCACCGTCTCCTTGGGGGACAGCGCTCCATCGGAACGGTCGGAATGAGTGTGCAGGTTACCCCGCCAGAAGCGGCCTGGACGGTTGAAGGGCAGGTCAGTCACGTTGCAGCCCGCGTCGATCAGGTGCCCCCGATTCGCATGATTGTCTGCTGCCACCATTATTGATCATTGGTCGACCGCGGCTGTGTTCGGCCCAGGCGCCGAACACAGCCTGTACTCGTACGGGACGTAGGCGCGCAGATCGGCCAGTGCCGAGGCCCGGATAACGGAATCCGCGTTAAGACGGCTCTCTCAGGATGTTCATGGCCTCGGTGAAGATGGGCAGGAGCCCGTCGGCGAGGTAGTAGCCGCCGGTCTTGGACCACCCGCTCTTGTCGGGGGTGGTCGGCCGGAACGGCGGGGTGATGTCGGGGGACCAGTGCCCTTGCTCGGCACCGCGCTTGATGGCCTTGGTGATGGTCTGCGACGGTCCGCGCAGAGCCGTGTCCCCCCACTTCGCGCGGAAGGCCGGCCCATCCACCCAGCCGTTGCCGTCGATCGCTGCCTCAATGAAGACGAGGGTGCGGGCATTGGTGTCCCGCAGTAGCTTCACAGCCCGCTGCACGGTCCATTCGATGTCGGTGGACACTGTGGCATCGGGTCCGATGCGGGCGATGAGGTCGGCTACCGCGGCGACGATCTCTGGTGGCGGCGGGTCGGGGAGGCGAATCGTGATGTCCACTCAGGAGCCCTCTCACAGAATTAACCCGGGTATTACCCGGGATACGCACGCTCCCACAACTTCTGCTACGAGTCCAGGGTTTAACCGGGGTTAACACTTGCATGCGGTCAACGTCGGCGCGTTACTCCCTCGTTAGGACACCCTTACCGGCTATTCTGCCTGGAATAGCCGGTACCTGAGGGAGGGGAAGCTCTCATGAGCAGAGGCGACGGCCACCGCGAGCACCCCGGCCGCGGCGACCCGGCGGTGAGCGTGGAGCGACTGACCGCCGACGTGGCCGCCGCCGAGTTGGAGGTCTACGACGCCGAGCTGGTGGACGACCAGGCGGTGGAGCCGGTCCGCTACCTCGTCAACCGGCACACTGTGCTCGGGCCCGGCGAGATGCCGCCGCGCGCCGAGGCGCGGCCACCGTGGACCGAGGCCGACTTCCGTGTCTCCCGAGAGGACAAGGAAGAGCTCGACGAACCGGACCTCGCCGAGAACACGCTGCTCAACCGGGACTCCACAGTGCGCTCCTTCCAACAGTGGTGCGCGCGGCAGGACCCGCCGCGGGTGGCGCACCCGTGCACCACGGCCACGTACACCGCATACGGACTGCACCTGATCCGCCGCGGCAAGGCAGGGGAGTTCAAACCGGACACGGTCCGCCAGTACATGAGCCGGATCTACAACTGGCAGCCGGAGGACGTACGGCCCGACCCCTCGCGCGTGCGCGGGAAACTCCGGCTGTGGCGGCAGGAGTGGAGGGGAGCCGGCGGTGAGATCGAGCGGTCGGCCGCGCTCACCATCCCGTACCTGCTCGCCTGCCTGGAGAAGTGCGACGAGACCACGCACATCGGCATCCGTGACGCGTTCGCCCTGGTCCTGGCCTACTGCAACCTGCACCGCCGCCGGGAGCTGACCGATCTCCTGGTCAAGCATGTGAAGGTCGTGCCCATGGGCCTGATCGTCACCACGGCGACCAGCAAGACGGACAAACAGGCGAAGGGCTCGACGGAGTTCATCGCCGACCGCCCAGACCTTCAGCTCGTCGCCCGGGGCCGCGCCTGGTTCGCCGTGCTCAAGCGGCTCGGCGCGGACGGGGCGGATCAGCCTGTGTTCCGGGCCCTGACGGTCAAGGGGAACCTGGCCAACCGCACTCTTGCGACCAAACGGGGGGAGCGGATGAAGGGCGGCGCGATCAACGAACGCCTCCAGCGGCTCGCCGACTTGGCGGGCATCCCCTACATCGCCGGAAAGAAGGTCACGGCGCACTCCCTGCGGGCCGGCCCCAACACCGACATGATCGCGGCGGGCGTGCCCCTGGTGGAGCGCAACCGCCGGGGCCGCTGGTCCCCCGAGTCGAAGACCGCGGACACGGTGTACGACCGGCCCCACCACCGGACACAGGACGACCCGCTGTCCAAGGTGCCCCTCGGGGGCTTCAACACCACGGGTTGAGCAGGCAGTCCGCCCCCAGAGCGAGCCCCTCAGGGGGCGGACTGCCACTCACGGTCGAGAATCGCGTGCACGACGGAGTCCCGCCACTGCCCGGCCTTCCGCACGTGCTCACGGATCGTGCCCTCTTCGACCATGCCCGCGGCGCTCATGGTCTTCGCGGAGGCCTCGTTCAACGGGGACCGCGCGCCCCAGATGCGGTGTAGTCCCAGGTCGTCAAAGCCGACGCTGAGCAGCAGCCGCACCGTCTCCACGCCGTAGCCCACGCCCCACGCGTCCGGGCGCAGCGCGAAGCCCACGGTGGCTCCGCGCTGCTGGTGGGGGTCGGTGGCCAGGCGGCCGAACCCGATCAGGTCGTCCGTGTCCCGCTCGATGACGGCAAGTACGTACTCCGCGCGGGGCGTTGCCGTGGCGTGGGCCACGGACCGGGCCACGATCTGCCCGACCTGGTCGCGAGTACGCGGCTCGAAGCTCAGATGCTCCGTCGCCTCCGGGCTGCCGTAGATGGCGAGTACCGCATCCACGTCCTCGATGGAGAGTTCCCGGAGGGAAAGGCGGGCGCTGGAACGGTTCACCGGGTGCATGACGCGGACTCTACCCGCGGGGGAGCGCGGGCCGGCTGGTCGGGAAGGCCTCGATCTCCGCGCGCAGATCCTTCGCGGCGACGGCGCTGCGCGCGGGGCTGCTCGTCAGGGCATGCCGGACGCGCATTGCAGAGACGATGATGCCGTTGTTGCGGTGGGATGCGGGCAGGTCCAGCACTGGGCGGATGGCGTCTGCCGTGCCTTCTACGTCTCCGCTGAAGAGCCGGACGAGTGCGAGGTCGCACTGAGCCCCTGCGAGGTCACCGAATGCCCAGCTCGGGGCGTCGGGGTCGCTGAAGCCCATCACAGCCTGCTCCGCCTGCGCGGCAAGCTGCGCGTCCCCGTGGCCAAGGAGGACTTCGGCCTCCACTGAGTAGTAGAGCTGCTTCTCGGGGGCATAGGTGAACAGTCCGCCGAGCTTGTCCAGGTCGTCGTGCACGACGTGCTCGCGCCGGCTGGCGGCGTGCCGGTTCGCGGTGCGCACGGTCTCCTCGTCGCCGAGCACCGCGGCGGCGCGGGCCCGCAGGCCGAGGAGCCACAGGCCGACGGTTCCCTGAAGTCCGGCGGCGGTCTCGGCGCCCTTGCTGGCGTAGTGGTAGGCGTCCGCGGGCTTGTCCGACCAGTAGGCGATGAGTGACTTGAGACCGTCGGTGAAGGCGATGAGGCCGGGGTGTTCGGCGTCCCGGGCGCAGGCCGCGGCGACCCGCGTCATCGTCATGGCCTGGTGGGGGACCTCCATGTCGTTGAAGCCCTTGGCCACCAGGAACGACAGCACTGCGCCCTTGACGTTCAAGTCGCGCAGCTGCGACGGCCGGACTCTGCCGCCCTCCAGGAGACGGAAGACCTGTTCCTGCGTCTCCAGCAGGTCGTCCCAGATCGCCGACAGGGGCTCTCGTGGGTATGCGGCGACGAGGCGCTGCACCTCGTCGTCGAGCAGGTCCAGCGTGTCGGTGCCCACCCGCTCGCGGTCTGCCCCGAGGAGGAACTCCTTTGCGCGTCGAACAGCCATCGAGCCCGTCCTTTTCATCTCGTTCAGGTCCACACCGGCATCGGCATGGAGTGCAGTCGGTGACGCGCCGGTCAGCGGAACAAAGTTCGGTGTGGTGCCCTCCGGCACCTCAGTCCACAGGTCATCAATGCTGAAGCCCAGCATCTCGACCACGACCGGACGAAAGACGCGCTGCGGCTTCCGACCCTCGTAGAGCCACGCCTCAATCGTCTTCGAGGCTGGTTCATCCGCGTTCTGTAGGCCTAACCGCCTGGCCGCTTCCCGGTACTTCAAAAGGAAGTCGTCAGGGTGGCGTATGCCGCGGGCTTCGCAGGTGTACCGGAAGAACAACACGACGCCTCCCACTCGATCCGCCCGGCACGTCACTGCCACGACGGTAGAACGCTGTCCTGTTCAAGTTGCCCTCTACAGACGTTGCTAGCAGCCTCGAGGACGATCCGAGGCCTTTCCGAGGAAGTCGGCCGACTTCGCGTCAAATCCCGAGGGTGGTTTGGGGGTAGAGCCGTCCGCGCGTGGTTGCAACGCTCATACCTGCCGTTGCTCAGAGTGCTCAGGTGCACACGATCACGAGCCAGGGAGTCCCCCATGCTTCCCAGAGTTGGATCAGCCAGCCTGTTAGAGGCGCCTCCACCGGCCAGCGCTGGTGAGCCCCTTCTGCCGGCGTTCACCATGGCGATCCGTTCCGTGCCGTCGAGCGTGGAAGTCGTCCGGCGCGTCACGCGGGCGTGGGTCCGCTGCCACTGCCGGCCGCTGGAGAACCGTGTGGACGCCCTACTGGTCGTGGTGTCGGAGCTGTGTACGAACGCGATCCTGTACGGCCGTCACGACTCGTTCGACGTGCGGGGCTGGATGCCCGCGCGAGACGAACTCCGCCTTGAGATCCACGACGGCACGCCAACGTCCATCCCGGAGCCGTTGCACGTCGGACCCGAGGCGGAAAGTGGCCGTGGCCTGCTCCTGGTGGACATACTCGTCACGGAGCTGGGCGGCGCGTGGGGCTTCACCGAGGACGGCACGTGCGCATGGTGCTCCCTTGCCTTCGCCGGGACCGCGCAGTGACCGTGTCCCTTCCGGTGCGGCGCCGGAGGCGCCCTGTCACGCCGTGGACGCCTCCTCTGGACGGGGAAGCCCTGCACACGGTGCTGGACAAGGTCCGCCGGTGGCGGCCGTTCGACGGTGACGCCCTCCTGGACGACGTCGGCGCGGTCCTGGACGACTGCATACCGGCCGAGGAACACGTCGACGAGCTCGCGCAACGCCTGCGCGGTCACCTGATACGGCTGCTGACCATCGCCGTAGCTGCGGAAGCGGAGCAGCGAGACGAGACCGCTGCCCGGCTTATCGAGCGGGCCCGCACGATGAGCGCCGAGGACATGCCGGGCGATCGCTGGAAAGCCGTCGGGCACCTGCGGCGGATGGGATGGGCCGTCAACGAGCTGCATGACCGCCTGGTGGCCATCAGGTGCCTGAAGGAGGCGGTATGACCGCCGAACCCGCCATACGACAGACGAGAGACGGCCTCTTCCGTGCCCACCGCGACCGAGCCGCGCCTGATCCCCTTCATCACCCAGCGCAAGGGAGAGGAAGCCGCGCCGGACAACCTCGTGATCTACCGGCACGCCTCCGGGCCCCGGCTGTACTACCGCGACGAGGACCCCGGGACCGCCCGATGCGGGGCATCCTCTGGGCGCGTTGCGGGTTCAACCCGACGGACCGGCACAGGATGCCGACAGGCGAACCGCAGTGGAAGCTCATGCACCCGTACCGGCAGATGATGACGATGCAGGCCTTGCGGTGCCAGGTCTGTAGCGGGAAAGCGCGGACACCCCTCGGGTTCATCTTCCTGGCCGGCCCGAAGGACGAGGACCCGACACAGTCCACGATCTACACCAACCAGCCGCCCGTGTGCCCCAAGCATGCGCGGGCCGCCGCAGCGCTCTGCCCGTATCTGGAGAAGAACCCGATGGTCCTCCTCGCCCGGAGCGCCCCTCTGTACGGGGTGGGCGGGGTCATCTACGGCCTCACCGCGGACAACCAAGTGCACGTCGTCGCCCGGCCGGACCACGCGCTGCCCTTCGGGCACCCCAACATTCCCACCCTGCTCGCCTCGCAGCTCATCCGCCGGCTCAGCTCCTTCCGGGTCGTCGACATGGGTGAGTTGCTGCGGGAGCTGCAACTCACTGCATAGACCCCGCTCGGTGGCCGAGATGCCCCCGGCCCGGCCACCGAGCGGTTTCAACTCCCCAGCGCGGGACCTGTCCCCGTGTTCCCTCACGGCTCAGCGATTCACCGCACCGGGCCCCAGCTCCTTTGCCGCCCGGCGGGAAGCGGGCGGCAAAGGAGGCTGGAAACGCAACTCGGCGCGACGGTTGCCCGCTGCCAATGGTTCAGCCGCCGCGCCGAGAACACCCACCGATGTCACCTCGTAAGGAGAAACGCGTGACAACCATGTTCATTGATCTGCCCAGCGAGCTTGAGGAAGCTCTAATCGACCTCGGAAGCGTCCTCCCTGCCTGGAGCATGGAAGGCACGTTCCTGGCAGATTCTACGAGCGAGCGATACCGGACTGAATTAGCCTCAGCTCCACTGTTCGAGGAATCCGCCGGCACCCTTCTCCGCATGGTGGGCGCGGCATCTGGCGGATACGCAGTAGTGCGTCTCGGGAACATCGCTCAAGCGTTGGGAACCGGCGCTCGGTTTCTGCGCTTGGCGACGGCGATCCTTGCCGAAGTGGCGATCCCCTTCCAGCCCTTCCAGCGATGGCCGCTTTGGAAGGAACTCGGGACCTCAACGCCAACCCCCGCCTGTCCACCGGTACGGGGTACAACGCATTCCACATGGACTTGGTCAATGCGACCCAGCCTCCGGATTACACGACGCTTCTGTGTGTCCGGGTCATGTCCCCTGTAGTGGTGTAGCCGGATCGATCTGCTCTTTGTCCTGGAGGCGGATCGTGCCCATGCTGAACAGTATGTTCCCCGCCCCGGAGCGGGCCCCCGACCTCGGTGATACCGGGCCGCTCAGGTTGCTGACGGGCAGCGTTTGACGCGGTTGCGGACGGCGAGGACCGCGAGACCCAGGAGGATGGGCTCGGCGAGGCGAAAGGTCATCTCTATGTAGGTGCCGGCGGTGGTCAGGTCCTGGTCGGCGGAGCGGAAGACCACCGAGTTGAGCGTGACATTCAGGGCCTTCTCGAAGCGCTCGCCGGTGAACCGGTTCCCGGTGGGGTTGCGCGGGTTGTCCTTGCCGATCTCGAAGGTCACTCGTCCGCCGCCGGGCGGCACGGTGCCGGTTGCCGTCTGTTTGGGATCGCCCCTGGGCAGTCCGAAGCCCACCAGCAACACGATGGTGACGAACATGGCGGCGGCGAGCCAGAGAAGGGCTCGGGAGGCACGCAGGCCGTAGCCGGACAGCGAGGTGGCCCTCGGCCTGCTCGAGGAACTCGGCGACGCCCACCCGCTTCCGCTCAGCTTCTGGGAAGCCCTTGCCACGGCCGCCGAGCAAATGCAGCTGAAGAACAGCGCGTCCTGGTGCCACTGGCGCTGCTACGGTGATCCGTCAGGTGGCAGGACGGCTGCGCGAACACGACGAGCAGGCCAAGGTCCGCGGCAAGGAGGGGATGATGCTGCGGGTCACGGAGGCGGCGCTGGCCGAGCCGGGCGTACGGTCCGCAAGGTCATCTTCCCGGTGGTCGGCGAGAAGACCCTGAAGGCGCTGGCGGCGGAGGCCGCGACGAACGAGGCCCGGTACAAGGCGCGCATCCGCACGGTGCTGAGGTCGTCTTACTCCAACCACTGGCGGCGGATGCTCTCGCCGCTGCTGTCGGTGCTGGAGCTGAAGTGCAATAACACCGCCTACCGGCCGGTGATGGACGCGATCGATCTGCTCAAGCGGTACCTGGACCAGCCGATCAAGGACGGGGCGTACTTCGACGAGGCCGAGCGCATCCCGCTGGACGGGGTGGTCCCTGAGCAGTGGCGGGCGGCGGTGGTGGACGACAAGGGCCGGGTGGAGCGCATCCCGTACGAGCTGTGCGTGCTGGTCAGCCTGCGGGACGCGCTGCGGCCCCGGGAGATCTGGGTGGCCGGCGCGAGCCGGTGGCGCAACCCGGAGGACGACCTGCCGCCGGACTTCGAGGACAACCGGGACGTGCATTACGGGGCGATCCGCCAGCCGCTGGACCCGGGCGAGTTCATCGATGGCCTGCAGACGAAGCTCCGGGAGGCTCTGACCCGGTTCGACACCGCGTTGGAGCTGGGCACCACGGGCGGGGTGGAGATCACCCGCAAGCACGGCGAGCCGTGGATCAAGGTCTCCCCGCTGGGCAAGCAGGAGGAGCCGGAGAACCTGGTCGCCCTGAAGGCCGAGATCGAGAGGCGTTGGGGGACGATCGCCTGATCGACATCCTCAAGGAGGCCGAGTTCGCCACCGGTTTCACCGGCGAGTTCGCCTCGGTCGCGTCCCGGGAGGTCCTGCCCGGGGAGGTGCTGCGGCGCCGGCTGCTGCTGGTGCTGTTCGCGCTGGGCACCAACATGGCATCAAGCGGGTGGCGGTCACCGGCAAGCACGGCGAGAGCGAGGCGGTGCTGCGGCGCATCCGGCACCTGTTCGTGAACCGGACCAACTTGCGCGGGGCGCTGGTGAAGCTGGTGAACGCCACCTTCGCGGTGCGGGATGCCGACTGGTGGGGCGAGGGTACCTCGTGCGCCTCGGACAGCAAGAAGTTCGGCTCCTGGTCGAGCAACTTCATGACGGAGTGGCATCAGCGGTACCGGGGTCCGGGGGTGATGATCCACTGGCACGTCGAGCGGAAGTCGGTGTGCATCTACTCGCAGTTGAAGAACTTCTCGGCCTCCGAGGTCGCGGCGATGATCGAGGGCGTGCTGCGGCACTGCACCGAGATGGTGGTCGACCGGCAGTACACCGACACCCATGGCGCGTCCATCGTCGGGTTCGCGTTCTCGCACATGCTGGGGTTCAACCTGCTGCCGAGGCTGAAGAACGTGGGCTCGGCGCGGCTGTACCGGCCGGCCGCCGGTGAGGACGACACCTGGCCGCACCTGGCGCCGGTGCTGTCCAGTAAGACGATCGATTGGGAGCTGATCCGCCAGCAGTACGACCAGATCGTGAAGGACACCACCGCCTTTCGTCTAGGCACGGCGGAGGCAGAGCAGGTGCTGCGCCGCTTCACCCGGGGCGGCCCCAAGCACCCGACCTACCGGGCGATCGAGGAGCTGGGCCGGGCGGTGCGGACGGCGTTCATCTGCGACTACCTGGCCGATCCCGAGCTGCGGCGGGAGATCCACGAGGGCCTGCAGGTGGTGGAAAACTGGAACTCCGCCAACCACGACCTGTTCTACGGCAAGGACGGCGACCTGACCGGCCCGGACCGGGAGAGCCAGGAGATCTCGATGCTCGCCCTGCACCTACTGCAGGCCGCCCTGGTGCACGTCAACACCCTGCTGCTGCAGGAGGTGCTGGCCGAGCCGAAGTGGGCCGACAAGCTCACCGACGCCGACCGGCGGGCGCTGTCCCCGCTGTTCTGGACCCACGTGAACCCCTACGGAAGGTTCGAGCTGGATATGAACCGCCATCTGCACCTCGGCCCGCTCCTGCCGCAGCAGCGCACCCCGCAGGACCACTCCACGCGGACCGCGGACGCGACGGCACCTTGATCCTTTTGGTTTGGTGCCTGTTCAATCAGTGGATGACTGAGACCGATGTCGACCTTGGCGCCGTCACCGCGCCCTCCGGGATGCTCGTGCTGGGGATGGCGGGCTGGATCGACTACTGGCCGCAGGTGGGCCGGCCGCTGTCCGAGCGGGCCCGGACCGCAATAGCCACCGGCGGCGGCCACCTGCACGGACCCGAGGACAGTGAGCCGTCCGCTTGGATGTGCGAGGCGATCGCTGTAGCAGCCGCCGCAGACCGGCCCCTGCAGGTTCGGGCCCAGACATCGGCCTCACCCTTCGACGGGGAACCGACAATCGCCGTCTTGGAGGTCGACCTCGGCCTGCCCTGGTCCGGCCCCGATGACGGCGAACCCGTGCAGCTCGGCGACCTGCCGGTCGACCGATGTGGCATGGTCCTCGGCGACGCTCAGGCGCTGGACGACTTCACCGGCCTGGACGGACGGTCCACCGACGGCCTCGCGGACGTCACCTACTGGGGCAAGTACGAAGACACCGTCCATGCGCAGTTCGGCGGTGACCGCATCCCCCAGCACCCCAGCGGACACGGGCCGCGCGGGTGGCTCGACCTCTCTCTGGCCGAGGCCGAAGCGGTCGCCGAACGGCTCCGAACCTGGACCCGAGAAGGCCCCGGCAACGGGCTGATGGTCTCCGTCGACGCCCACACCGACTTCCACCGATTCAACCGAGCCGGCTGGAGCCACCCACTGCTGGCGGGTGTCATCGACCTCGGCGGATGCCCAGTGCTCGGTCTCGGCTGGGACCCCGGGGACCACTCCATACGCCACCACGGAGAGCGGGCCCACGGACAGGTCTACCCCGCCACCCTCGAAGGCCGCGCAGGCGAAGCGGTACTGCGCTGGACCATCCCGCCGTACGACCCTGACCTGTGAACCACACCCGGCGTGCAGGGTGCCCGGAGAACCCAGTTGAGCCGGACGGTTCAGCCCGGCACACTCGCCCGATGAGCCACAGCACACAGCCGGGCCGCTGGGACGGGCCCTGGTACCGGGTTCGCACTGAGCACTTCGAAGCCGCTTTCCTGCCGAACTCCGGCGAGGATCTGGAATCTGTGGACAATATCGACGTCTTCGTGGACCTGAAGGACGGATCCCGCTGGAGCGCGCCATCATCACCCTCGAACAAGTCGAGATCATCATGGCGAGATGGGCCGAAAACGGGGAAGCCCTGGGAGGCCGCTACTTCTGGTGCTCGGACGGTCTCATCGTCCGCGATCCCGGCATCAGCAACATGACCCAGGTACTCACCGGCCTGATCGAGTCCGACGAGTTCACGCAGATCCTTCACCGCCTCGACGTCTGACCCGGCACCGTCCGGGCCGCGACGGCCTGCCAGTTGAAACGACCCAGCAGCCCCAGGCCCTCAGGCGTAGATCGGGAAGGACGCCTGGAACGCCAGACGCTCGTCGGCCGCGTCGCCGATGTCGGCGAGAACCCCGTCGAGCGCGATGAGCTCCTCCCATGCCGCCCGGCCAGTCGCTTCGGCCAGCCGAGCCACGACGAGATCTTCCAGGTCGGGAACACGCTTGTTCTTCCAGATCTTGTCGGCGAGGCTAACCAGCAGGTCGTCCAGGCCGACCCGCACGTCCACCCATGACGCGTGAGTCGCGGCGAAGCGCGCCAGCTCCGGGCTGATGCCGTGGCCGAGCAGAAGAGCCTGCCCGGCCTCCTCGTGCGCCGATCCGGGCCCGGAGAGCTCGGCGAGGTGCACCGTCTTTCCTACGTCGTGCGTGGCCGCCCCGAAGAGCACCGCCTCGCGGTCGAAGACCACGGCGGGGTAGCGCTGTTCCACCCAGTCGACCAGCTGGTGCGCGACGTCATGGACAGCGCGCAGGTGGGCCGCCAGCCGCGGCGGACTTCCCAGCTCCGACAGAAGCTCTGCGACACGATCCGGCAGAGGGAGCAAGGGCGGGCTGACGGTGCCGCTCATGGCTCTCGACAAGTGGGTGTTGGCCATCACCGCGTCAGGGTACTGACAGCGGCCCCCTCTTGCGTCCGTAAGAGGAACCCCCACCGAACAAACGTGATCTTGCCCGGCGGGAGAGATCGACCTGCACTGACGGCGTCTCATTTAGGGTGTCCGGTGATCTGTACGTTGAGCGGGGGCTTACCGTACGCCCCGGGCATGAGCGAACGCATCGGCTACGCGAGATGCAGCCTGGACAAGCAGGACCTCACCGCCCAGCGCGAGATCCTGCTCAGCCTGGACGTCCCTGAGGACCGGATCTACCTGGACCACGGACTGACCGGAACCAACCGCGACCGGCCCGGCCTGGCCCGGGCCCTCGCGGCCGTGCGCGCCGGCGACACCCTCGTCGTCCCGAAGCTCGACCGCCTCGCACGCTCGGTACCCGCGCCCGCGACATCGGTGACTCGCTCACCGCCCGCGGCGTCAAGCTCTCGCTCAGCGGCACCCTCTACGACCCCGCCGACCCAATGGGCAAGATGTTCTTCAACATCCTGGCTACCTTCGCCGAGTTCGAGGTCGACCTGCTGCGCATGCGCACCCGCGAAGGCATGGCGGTAGCGCGGGCCAAGGGCAAACTCAAGGGGAAGCAGCCCAAGCTCACCGCCCGCCAGCAGAGCCACCTGGTCCAGCAGCACGAGTCCGGCGAGCACACAATCGCCGACCTCGCCGAGCTCTTCTCCGTTAGCCGCGCCACCGTCTACCGCGTCCTTGAACGCCACCAGATCGCGCCCGCGCCGTCGACCCCCGGCAGGCAGTGACGTGCTGCCCTACGTCTACCAGGTCACCAAGTACGACCCCGCCGACCGCGATCAGCACGGCCACTACATTGGCGCCGAGCCCGCAACCAGCGACCACGGACCGGTCGAAGCCGCCTACCTGCAGGCCATCGCCGCCTTCGCAGAGGACACCGACGTCGAACAGCTGACCATCCGCGAGCCGCAGATCGGAGGCTTCGCCCACTTCGGCCTGGAGCCACCGGTCGACGGCTATGGCCTGGCCGGCCTCTTCCCCGCCGGCCCCGCCGGGTTCCACGACGGTGCGCTTGTGCCGATCGCCGCCGGCCTGGAACTCGTCCGGGCCATGCTCCGGGACAACGGCGCCTGGTGCCGCCTTGAGACGGAGGGAGCGTTCACGGTGCACGTCGGCTGGGACCAGTACCTCTACATCGGCAGCAGCCACCCCTGCGACGCGGCGCTGACCCGCACCCGCTCGCTCGGCCTGTTCCCCGAGCGCCTGGACGCGTCGCCGTACGACTTCGCCCCCGACGACCCCGCGTACGTGCAGCGCCCGGCCGACGCCGACTTCTGGGCCCGCCTGCATTGGGCGGTCAGCGCCCACCGCGCCACGTACCTGGAGGAGACCTACGCCGCGAACGCCTCCCGCTGGCACCGCCTCACCCGCGACAACATCGAGGCGGTGCGCGCCCAGCTCACCCCTCGCGCACAGCTGGCGGTCTGGCCGGACCTGCTCACCGATGTCGACGCGGCCATGAGCTCTCTGCCCGAGGTGGGCCTGGTGGAAGTCCTCTGGGAGGACGAGGGCGGGCGGATCACCAGCGTGGTCGTGGACGAGACCCAATTCGAGGCAGTGACCTCCCAGATCACCGGCGCGTGTGCTGCTGGCGTTGTATCCCTGGCTACCGATGAGCGGCACCCACTGTTCACTGCTGTGCTGCCGGACAGTGATGGGGTTCTCCGCGCACGCTGGCAGACCGAGCCAACGCCCAGCGACCGGGACTGGGCGTTCCTGAAGACCCTGCGGCGCGGCCAGGTCGTCACCGGCACGGTGACGACCATCGCCAGCTTCGGCGTCACCTGCGTGGACATCGGCGGCTTCACCGCGATGATCAACATTCCGGAGCTGTCCTGGCGGCCGATCAACCACCCGTCCGACGTCGTCAGCGTCGGCCAGCAGATCACAGCCGAGGTCCTCGACGTCGACATGGTCCGGGAACGGGTGCCGCTGTCGCTCCGAGCAGTGCAGGAAGACCCGTGGCCGCAGGTAGCGCAGCGGATCGGGCAGGTGGTCACCGGACCGGTCACCAAGATCATTCCGTTCGGCGTCTTCGTACGCATCGAAGACCGAGAGGGCGGCTTCGAAGGACTCGTGCACACCAGCGAGTTGGATGAATCGACCGGAGGCGTCGTTGAGGTTGGCGACGCCCTTACAGTGAAGATCATTGATGTCGATCTCGCCCGGCGTCGCATCGCCTTGTCTCAGACGCAGGCCCGCACACCCCGCCATCAGGGAGATCGCCATTCCTGACGAAACGGCTGTCCACACGGCCAAGGACGACACCCTCGGACCCGCCTGGTGGACAGAGGACCCCGAGCGCTGGGACCTCCTGCAGTTCGAAGCGGCCCACGACGAGGCTGGCCTGCCCCTGGACCGGTGGTGGAAGGACCGCAGGGACGTCCTGGACGCGCTCATCCTCACCCCGGGGCCGGTCGACCACGACTTCGCCCGCTTCCTGCTGGACCAGGAGATGCGGTTCCACCGCCACTGCTGGGGCTTCAGCCACACCATCGAGGCCGCCGCGCTCCTGCTCGCCGAGCACCGCCGGCCCGATGACATCTGGCGCCTGTGGCAGGCGATCACCACCAGCTTCGACACCTGGTGCGGTCTGCCCCACCGACTCTTGTTCGCCGGGGGAGGAACGACCCGCACGATCGCCTATGTCGTCGGCTCCGGCCACGAACAACAGGACAACCTACTGGGACACCTTCAGGAACTCGCTGAGGTGACCGACGACGACGTCACCACGCTCCTCACGCAACGCCGCCGCTACTACGCCGACGTCCTCCGCGAGCCGGGCACGGCCCCGGAGTCCGGCGATGGCTGAGGAGCAGACGGCGACGCCCCCCTGCCAGCTCCGGGCGATATCGCCGCATGGCTCGCGGCAGTCATCATGGACCGGTGACGACGTGGATGCGCTGCTACTGGGACGAGGAAGCCACCTGGTTCTACTTCGAGGTCGATGCCGAAGGCTGGGTGACCCGGCAGGTCGAGCTCCACGGTTTTGAGCTGGCCCCGATCGTGGCTGCCTCCCTGGAAGAGTGGCAGCGAGCCCAGCAGGCAGGTGACCTGGCCGAGTACGAGAAGAAGTACGGAGTCACCGCAGAACTCCCTGTGTCGCAGTGGGAGAACTATGAACCTGACCAGCTGACCTCGCAAGAGTTCGAGGAAGTCTGGGATGCTGCCCGTCGGGAGATCGCAGGCCGCTGACCCCGAGCTCGGGTCGATACTCTGTCGGGCTTATGGAACAGCTGCCCGCGAGCGTCGATCGCGACATCGTGAACCACCGGATCATCTTCGCCATCAAGGCGATCCGTGAGGCACGCGCCTACACCCTCCACGAGGCGCTGGACGTCTTCGCCGAACGCTACGAAGAGCTCCGCCGGGATCGCCCGGACGACTTCACGGTGTCACGCGAGGACTACGGCCGGGGCTTCTACTCCTAACCCGGGGGAGAACGCGGGCAGCCATGACAACAGGTCGTCAGATCGGGCACGGAGAGCTACTTGTCACTTCGCGGCAGATTCGGGAGCGCAGGGCCGAGTAGGTCGACCTCCACCTGGTAGTACACCGCCCCGTCCACCCAGTCCTGCCGCGCAAGGACCGGCGCATACCGCCACCTGCCGCCGGACAGCACCCACAGCGCCGGGCGGTCACCCTTGGGCCACGTCCATACCTGCGGCTGCGGCCCGTCCTCCGGTCGCCACGGACGCGCCGGTACCGGCTCGGGGATGGGGATGACCGTCTCGCTCACGAAGCGTTGCCGCAGGCAGGCAGGCAGCGGCGGGGGCCCGAGGGCCCCGGCTGCGGTGTGTCAGACCACGGCGAGCCGGTCCACCAGCAGCTCCACCCTCTGCGCGGCGTCCTCCGGCAGCAGCCGTCCCGCCCGGGTCAGGGTCGCAAGGCCGTGCAGGGACGCCCAGAACACCTCGGTGAACAGCCCCGGGTGGACGCCGTCCCCGGCGACCTCGCCCAGGCTCTCCATCAGCGCGGCGAAGGCGTCCTTCAGCGGCTCCGGGGTGTCCTCCTGCGCGTACGCCAGGCCGCCGTCGAGCTGGAACAAGGCGTCGTAGACCGCCGGGTTGCGCTCGGCGAAGTCGAGGTAGGCACGGGCGAGGGCGGCGACCCGCTCGCGCGGGCTGTTCGCGGCGGACGCCGCGGCCCGCACCGCCACGGCCATCTCGGCGGCGCCCTCGAGGGCGACGGCGCCGATGATCTCGCGCTTGCCTCGGAAGTGGCTGTAGAGGACGGGCTGGCTGTATTCGATGCGCTCGGCGAGCCGGCGCGTGGTGACCGCGTCCCAGCCCTGCTGCTCGGCGAGTTCACGGGCCGTCGCCACGATGAGGCGCTCGCGGACCGCCCGTTCGCGTGCCTTGCGTTCCTGTACCGACATAACTCGAATCCTAGCACCGCTAGACAAGTAAGCGGCAGCAGTACTAGCGTTGCCTACATTGGCTAGCAGCGCTAGATCCTGGGAGGGTCACCATGCTCAGCGCACTCGAGGTCATCACCACCGTGGTCGTCGGCCTGATGGTGGGGGTGGAGTTCTCCGTCGCCTTCGTCATGAACCCGATCTTCAACGCCCTCCCGGAGGACAGTAACCAGCAGGCCCACTCCCACGGGGGCCGGATGCTCGGCGCCGTGATGCCGTTCTGGTACATCGGCTCACTCGTCCTCGTCGCGGTCTGGGCTGTCGCGGGATGGCACCGCCCCGGCACCGGCCTCGTCGTCACCGCCGCCGCGCTGCTGATCGTCAGCGTGATCATGTCGATCCTGCTGCTCGTCCCGATCAACAACCGGGGCAAGACGTGGACCCCTGACAACCGGCCCGCCGACTGGAAGGAGCAGATGAACCGCTGGGACCGCTACCACTACGTCCGCGTCGCCGTCATCATCGCCGCCTTCGCCCTGCTCGTCGCCGCCCTCACCTGAGCCCGCGGGTCGACACCGCGCCGGTGGCGCACGATCCCCACTCCCCGGGCGGCAGCTGGCCACCGAAATCCCGACATCCGGGCAAGATACGCCCCTCGATCAGCCGCGTCCGCGCGGCCTGATCAGGCTCCACACGACTCAGCAAGCTCCACGAAGCTCACCAAGCTGACGAAGACTTGCAAGGAGAAGAACAATGTCGCTGAAGAAGATCAACACCGTCCTGGCCGCCGCCTTCATCCTCTTCATCCTCTGGTTCGGGGTGGAGTTCATCCTGAGCCCGGAGACGACGGCGCCGGGCTTCGGCCTGCCGAGCTGGCCGTCCGGCGACGGCGACGGCTTCCTGATCATCAAGGGAATCCGCGACGTCGTCTTGGCCCTGGTCCTGGGCATCCTGCTGGTGACGGGCCACCGCCGGGCGCTGGGCTGGGCGCTGCTGGTGGAGGCCCTCGCCGCGTACGGCGACATGACCACCGTGCTGGCCCACCACGGCTCCGTGGCCACCGCGCTCGGCGTCCACGGCCTGACCGCGACACTGATGGTGGTCAACGGCCTGCTGATAATGTGCGAGACCCGCAAGGTCGCGGCCGCTCCGGCGACGCCCGCCCCGCAGCCCGCCTAACGTCACCTTGGCGCGTCCGGCACGTCACACGGCAGCGTGAGGAGTCGCCGACGCCGCAGGGCCGCCTCCAGTACCCAACGGGGTCCCCTCAGCTCGGCGATCGCCTTGCGCACCTCGGGGCGGGTCGTGGTGCCCTCGTAGACCTTGAGAAACCCGAGCGTGGCGAGACACAGCGTGACGGACATGGACGCGGAGGCGGCCCTTGGTCGTGTCGGGGTGCGGCGCCACGGGGGGAGCGCCGCACCCCTGTCCAGGCGGGCGATGCGGGCCGGCCGCGGCGCTCCCTGCCTCGCTCGGCCTCGTCCGGCCAGCCGTCGTGCGGCTCACGGGGCAGGGGTGGTCATGCTTCTAGTTCGGCCCAATGACCATCGGCGCGCTACAGGCCGCTCAGATCGTTGGGCGGCGTCGGCAGATTCGCTCACACCTGCTTCGAGGGGCTTCGTAAGCACGCGTCCACGTCCGGTACCGCCCCGGGCGCGGACCTGATCAGGGCGGTGACAACCGTCTGGTCGGCGTCGCGTGCGCATCCCGTGACCGGCAGCAGCGCGGAACACGCGATCAAGGCGGCAACAGCGGTGTGACGGCGCATGACTGGCCCCTTGTCAGGAGACGACCTGTGCCCCTTCGACCCGGAACGCGCGGCAGGGGTTGCCCTCACAGGCCGCGACACGTTCGTCAACGGCATCCGGATCACGCTCCTGCGATCCCCCGACCTGCGTGAGACATCTCGTGCGTCAGCGTCTCATTCAAGTCCGGACTCGCAGCGAGCGCGGCGTGCCAGTCGGCTGCCGGCGACATGCGTGATGACGGGGCAGCGCGAGTTCATCGGAGGTGCGCGGCTTCGACTTGGTGTAGGTGGATCAGCACGTCGTAGGAACGCGCTAGGGCGGTCTGAGGATCTTCGGTCGACCAGTACAGGCCGTAGGAGCGGGTCGGGCGGGCGGTCGTGAGCCAGTCGCGGGCCGCGGCCGGGGCGGTGCGCAGGTCCAGGGCGAAGTCCCGGTAGCGGACCCGGTCCAGGGTGTATTCGTTGTGGTCGGCGGGGGCGGGCGACACGGTGTACATCTTCGGCTGCTGCGCGGTGAAGTCGGGCAGGGCGTTGATACTGCCCCGGCCCAAGGTCAGGCCGATGTTCATGTATTTAGCGCCGAGCTTCTTGCGCAGGAACGCGCCGACGGGTTCGGGGAACTCCTGAGGGTTGTCGCTGGTGTAGGCGACATGGCTGTTGTTGGAGGCAAGGAGGATCTTGCCGTTCGTGTGGGCGAGCCACCAGGCGGTGTTGTGGGCCATCACCTGGTCGCGGTAGCGCATCCGCTCGGAGAACTGCTCGTCGGGGAAGGCGTAGCCGGTGAAGCTCTGCGCGACGGCGGTGGCGTTCTGCACGGCCCAGTCGTACGCCCCTCCCGCGGGTCCCTTGGGCCGGCCCGCTGCGCGCAGGAGGGCAAGGGCCTGCGTGGCGCGGTCGGCCTCGGCGCGGCGAAGCGAGGAGTCCTTGCTCAACTGCTCGTTCATCCAGGTGCCTGCCTGGGTTCCTCTTGTGGGCTTCAGCCCTGTGTACAGGGAGTCAAGGCGTTTGGCCAGACCGGGTCGGTGGGCGCTGACGTAGGCACCGACCTGGTCGAAGGCGTCCGGTCCTGGGTATCCGAGGTCATTGCCGACGAAGTGGAGCCTGGGCCGGTCGGGGTGCGTGAGGTTGTAGTGGCGCATCCAGTGGATGAGGTCCAGGTATTCCTGGGTGTTCCAGAAGACGTACTGGCCCTGGAACTCCTCGCGCATGATCTGTGCCGGGTCGCCGACGCCGTGCGCCACGTAGTTGTCGAGGCGCAGCCCGGTGCTCCAACTCGCTTCCAGGACGAACGTGGTGAAGCCGCGGGTGGCCACCAACTTCTGAAAGGCACGTCGCTTGAGAGTGAAGAACTCGTGGCCGCTGTGGCTGGCTTCGCCCAGGCCGACGACGCGCGCATCGCCGACCATCCGGACCACGCCGCCCAGGTCGCCGAGCGGCTCCGCGCGCCGCTGAAGCGAGTCCACCGGGCTGGGGGCAGATACGGCGTCGGCCGGGGCGGCACCGAGGGGAAGGAGTGTTCCTGCGGCGAGCGCGGCGGCGGTGAGACCGATCAGGCGGCGGCGTCGGACGGTGGTGGCGCGGTACATCGCAGCTCCCTTGGGGCGTGGCCCGATGTGGACGGCACGACCATAGTCACGAATTGAGCAAGCGCGCAATACGCTTGTATAGATCGAACGTCTAAGGCATTTGCGCAAGCCGTCCGATAGCCTGTGCTGTCATGGGAAACCGTGAGGACCTCCTGGCCGGAGCCCGGCGCTGCCTCGAGGACAAGGGCTGGGCCAGGATCACCGTGCGCGACATCGCCGCCGCCTCGGGCGTGAGCATGGCGGCCATCGGCTACCACTTCGGCTCCCGCGAGGCGCTGCTGACCGCCGCCCTCATCGAGGCGATCGACGAATGGGGCACCCGGCTCGGCCGCACCCTGTCGTCATACGGCACCAAAGGCGCGAGCGAAGCCGAGCATTACGAGGCTCTATGGGCGGCCGTCATCCACTCCTTCACCGACGACCGCAAACTCTGGCTCGCCACACTCGAAGCCCTGGTGCAGGCGGAACACTCCGACGACCTGCGCCGCTACCTCTCCGGCGGCCAGGTCCACGGCCGCCGGGGCCTCGCCGCCCTGCTGCGCGGCACACCGGAGGACGAGGTCGACGACGCGACCGCCCGCACCCTCGGTGCGACCCAACTCGCCCTGTTCACCGGCCTGATGACGCAATGGCTCACCGACCCCGACCGGGCCCCCCGCGCCCCCGAAGTCGTCGCAGGCCTGCGCGCGCTCACCCACCTCGTCCGCCCAGACGCATAAAGTCGCCCACCACGAGTGACCCTCGGATTCCTTCGGCGTCGGCGCGAGTGCCAGGGCGCCGAGAGGGCAGCCGACCTCGACGCCCAGCTGCGGGAGTCGGCGGGCATCGCGATCAGCGCGGCCCGGCGGACGCTGACCCGCCCGCATGCCCACGTTGCCGATCCAGCTCCAGCACTGCGCCCGCGAGCACTTCGGGCTGACCGATGCGAGCCCGGTACGAACTGCGGTCCGGCGAGAACTCGGAGCGGCCGCAGCAGGGTCGAACCCGGCCGGTGGGCCCGCAAACCCGCACCCCCGGCCCTAAGCGTCCGGATCAGAGTGGGGTGAGGATCATGAGAATCTCGTCGCGGTCGTCGCCTGCGGCGAGCCGGAGAGCGCCGGGCCACCGGCCGACTTCCTTCCAGCCGAGGCGCCCGTAGAAGGGGTATCGCCGAGGTGAGCCCAAAAGGGGCCATGGGATGATCTTGAACCGCTGAGAGGCCCGGCCCGTCACCCGTTCGGCTCAGTGTCGTTGGTGGTGATGTTGACCATCGTCTGAGGCCTGGGGTGGGTTGTGACCTCGATCGAGCGGACCGCGTATCCGCGGTTCAAGCGGCTGATCACCGCGCATGAGCTGCATTTGTTTTTCTCGCCGACGCGCGAGGAGCTGGCATGGGCGTCCGATGCCACGGACTGCGATGAGCATCTGCTGGCGCTACTGCTGATGTTGAAGTCGTATCAGCGCATGGAGTGTTTCCCGAAGCTGGAGGACGTCCCGGACATGGTGGTGGACTTCGTCCGGCGTCACGTGGAGCTGCCGGAGGGCACGCTGCCGGTGTACCAGGCGGAGAAGACCGCCAAGAACCACCGGGGCCTGGTCCGCAAGCGGGTCGGGGTCCTCTACGACCAGGCGGAGGCCCGGCGGATCGTCGAGCAGTCGATCCGCAAGGAGGCGGCGGCGAAGAACCGCCCGGCGGACCTGATCAACATCGCGCTGGAGAAGGTGGTGGAGGCCGGGCTGGAGCTGCCGGCGTTCTCCACCTTTGACGCGATGGCCTCGAAGATCCGGCGCGAGGTGAATACCGCGATCTGCGACGGCGTCCACGACCGAATCAGCCCGGCGGAGCGGGCTGGCCTGGCACGGCTGCTGGAGGAACGCGACGGCGACGGCACCACGTTGTTCAACCGGCTGAAGAGGCCCGCGCAGGGGCCGAGCTGGTCGCACTTCAAGAACTTGACCAAGCGGCTGGAGTGGGTGGACGGGCTCGGCGACACGGACGTGTGGATGGACGGGGTGGCCGCGGGGAAGGTCACCGACTTCGCCGGGGAGGCGGATGCCGCCGGCGTGGCGGAGCTGCGGGACTACAGGCCCGTCAAGCGCATCGCGCTGGTGGCGTGCCTGGTGCACAAGGCGAGGATGAGGGTCCGCGACGACCTGGCGACGATGTTCTGCAAGCGGGTGGCGACGAAGGTCAAGAAGGCGAAGCAGGAGCTGGAGGAGATCCGGCTGGCCGAGCGGGAGATCGTCGAGGCCCTGATCGGTAACTACCGCACGATGCTGAAGAACATCGACGCCGACGGCCCGGCCCAGGCCGCGCTGGTCAAGGCCGCGGCCATGACCGCCGAGACCCGGCAGGCGCTGGACGGCCTGGACGAGGCGGCATCGCTCGATGAGGTGGCCCAGCGGCTGGATGGGGAGGTCTCCCCGGCTCTGCTCGCCCTGGCGAAGGCCCTGGTGGTGCCCGGCCGGGGGCTTAAGCGCGGTCACCCAGACCGTGGAGGAGTTCGGCGGGTTCGACAAGCAGTACGAGCAGATCGAGAAGGTCTCCGCCCATCACGGCAACTTCTGGGAGGTGCTGCTGTACGGGCAGATCGGCCGGGACCGGGCGGTGATGTTCGACCTCGCGGAGAAGCCGGAGTTCACCGCCACCAGCGAGGACGGGCGGCTGCTGGACGCGCTCGCGCACGCCCGGCGGCACCAGGCGGCCCGCGGTGAGTACATCACCGCCTTCGACGAGATGGGCCAAGAGGTGGACATCTCCTTCGCCACCCAGAACTGGCGCAAGGCCGCGTGCGACAAGACACGCCCGTGGCAGTTCGTGCGCAAGCACTTCGAGGCCATGGTCTTCACCGCCCTCGCCGAGGAACTGCGCACCGGCGACGTCGCGGTGGTCGGCTCCGAGGAGTGCGCCGACTGGTCCAAGCAGCTGCTGGCGTGGGAGGCCGTGCAGGAGAAGCTGGGCGCCTACCTGGTGGAGGTCGGCCTCTGCGAGGAGGGCGAGACGGCCGAGTTCGACGCCGGATTCTTCCGCCGGCAGCTGGAGGACAAGCTGCGGGATGCCGCCGCGGCGGCGGACGCCGGATACCCGGACAACGAGGGCCTGATCATCGACCCGGAGACGGGCATCCCGTCGCTCAAGCCGCACCGCTCGGAGGGTCAGCGGCCCTCGGCCAAGCGGCTGGAGGAAGAGATCAAGGCCAGGATGCCGGAGCGTTCCCTGATGGGCATCCTGGCCCGCACGGCGTACTGGGTGGAGTGGTGGCGCCGCTTCGGGCCGGCCTCCGGCAACGAGCCGAAGCTGGCCGACCCGTTCGGCCGCTACGTGATCACGACGTTCGTGAAGGGCACGAACATGGGCCCGTACGAGGCCGCCCGGCACATCCCCGGCGTGAGCGGGCACGAGCTGTCGTACACGGCGAACCGGCACTTCTCCATCGTGCTGCTGAACGAGGCGGTCGCCGACCTGGTCAACGCCCACGCCCAGCTGGACATCTCCCAGGCATGGGGCGACGGCACCGCGGTAGCCGCGGACGGCACCCACATGGACACCTACCTCGACAACCTGCTCGCCGAGACGAGCGTCAGATACGGCAAGCCGGGCGGGATCGCCTACCACCACATCTCCGACACCTACATCGCGCTGTTCACACACTTCATCCCGTGCGGGGTGTGGGAGGCGGTCTACATCATCGAGGGCCTGCTGAAGAACACGTCCGAGGTGAAGCCCACCACGGTGCACGCCGACACCCAGGGCCAGAGCTTCCCGGTGTTCGCGCTGGCCCACCTGCTGGGCTTCGACCTGATGCCCCGCATCCGTAACTGGAAGGACTCGACGTTCTACCGGCCCAGCAAGCAGAGCGAGTACGTGCACATCGACGCCCTGTTCGGAGAGCCGGGCAGGAACGTGATCGACTGGGACCTGATCGAATCGCAGTTCCGGCACCTGATGCGGGTGGCCGTCTCGGTGCGCGAGGGGGCGATCTCCTCCTCCACGCTGCTGAAGCGGCTGCGGTCGGGCTCCAAGAAGAACGCCACGTACGCCGCGTTCCGCGAGGTCGGCCGTGTGATCCGCACCGTGCAACTGCTGCGCTACCTCTCCGACGCGCCGCTGCGCAGGCGGGTTACCGCGGCGACGAACAAAGTCGAGTCGTTCAACCGGTTCTCCCAGTGGGGCGGCTTCGGCAACCGCGGCGTCATCGCCGACAACGACCCGGTCGAGCAGGAGAAGGCGATGAAATTCAACGCTCTGCTCACGAACGCGGTCATTTTTCACAATGCCCTGGACATCGCCGAGATCGTCCGCCAGCTGCTGGAGGAGGGCTGGACGATCCAGCCGGAGGACCTGGCGCACATCTCGCCGTACCTGACCGAGCACATCAACCGGTTCGGCGAGTACAGCACGCACGAGCTCGGCATCCAGCCCGAGGCGTACGACCCGAAGCTGGACGTGGACTTCGCCCCGCTGCGCGAGGCGGACCCGGCCGCGGCTGGCTTCGGTCAGGCCGCCTGAGAGGCCGCGGCCGGGGCGGCATCATGAAGTCCATGGACGATTGATCGAGGGTGCTTATGGCGGCGCGGCCGGTGACGGCAGCATCGTCCGCTGGCCGGTGTTGCCCCAGGATCGGCGTGCTGATTCAGGCTGAGTTCTTCGACTGCGACTCGCGGCCTTGTGTGCGCAGGTGCTCGTTGATGCGCCGGGCTTCTTCGAGCTGGTCTTCGAGGATGACGATGCGGCAGGCGGCTTCGATGGGGGTGCCCTGGTCGACGAGTTCGCGGGCGCGGGCGGCGATGCGCAGCTGGTAGCGGGAGTAGCGGCGGTGGCCGCCTTCGGAGCGCAGCGGGGTGATCAGGAGGTGTTCGCCGAGGGCGCGGAGGAAGGCGGGGGTGGTGCCGAGCATCTCGGCGGCCCGGCCCATGGTGTAGGCGGGGTAGTCGTCATCGTCGAGATTGTCGACGGGACGGGAACTGGCAGGGGGCATAGACCTCTTCTTTCAGGGGACACGTCGGGGGGCCCGGGTGCCGTACGGCACCCGGGCCCCGAGCTTTCAACACCATCTACCGGCGAACTGCGCCGGCCTTCTTTGTCCGCAGGTTCCGCCTGGGAGGGCGGGGCTGCGGGGATCGCGGATGCGTGACCGGGGACCACCTTCCAATCCGGGGCCTGCGGTACCCGGGCGGACTTCTTCCTCGCCCGGGCGATCCTGATGGCGTCTGCTCCTTTACCTTCGGCTACACGGTCGTACTGCTGGATAACGCGGGTACTGCTCGCAGCCCCCGTGGGGCGTCCTGCTTGACCTGCATGCGCGGCAGTTCATCTCTGCCGTGCCCATCTCGACTTCCTGGGTACACGGAAAAAATAACCCTGCGACGAGCCAATGTCTACTGTGACCGCGACAGATTTTCTTCAGGTTCGATGCGTGTAGTTCTGCCGCAAACACACCTGCATGAGTGATGCCCCGGCGCGAACCCACGAGGCGCGGACGAGGAAGCTGGCCATCCTCTACGAGCTGTGTGTGCTGGTCAGCTGGCGGGATGCGCTGCGTCGGCGGGAGATCTGGGCGCCGGGGGCGAACCGGTGGCGTAACCCGGAGGACGATCTGCCGCCGGACTTCGAGGGCAATCGGGGGTTCGCCCGGGGGCGGAGGCTGACTGGGCTGTTGCGGGGCACCGGGCGGGGTCAGGGGGGAGTGAGGGTGTCGAGCCGGGCGGCGAGGTCGGGGTGGGCGGCGGCCAGGTGGGGGCGAGTGGCGGTCAGGGGGGCGATGAGGTCGGCGGGGTCGTTGTGGGCGAGGGCCGCGTGGAGCTCATTGAGCGGGCGGCGGGCGGCGGGGGGAAGGTCGGTGAGGGCGGTGATCTGGCCGGCGAGGCGGCGCAGGTCGGCCGCATTGCGGCGGGCCCAGGTGGCGGTGTTGCGGTCGGCGGCCCGGGCCTGACGGGTGGCCGTCACGCGCTGTTCGCCGGTGGTCCCGGCCGGGCCGGGGCGGCCGCGCAGGTAGCGGCGCTCGGCGGCCTGGCGGCTGGCGACACCCAGGGGAGAGGCGAGGTCGGCCCAGCTGGCGCCCGCGTCCCGGGCCGTTTCGATCAGGCCGGTCTCCCATCCGGCGAGCCGCTCACGTACCTGCCGCAGCAGCATCAGCGAGGCGAGGGCCTGCTCCGGGGCCGGCCCGGCGCCGAGGGTGTCGGGGGTCTCGTGCTGGGCGTCGCGCAGGGCGTTGTCTATGGCTTTCAGGGCCGCCGCGGCGGCGAGGAACGACGCCGGGCTGTGGGCGTCGGCGTCGGTGGAGACCGGCTGGTCGGGTGCGGTCACGGGCACCTCCCTCGGGTTGTCATCATGTAGACGACATCGTGTTTGTCATCCATTGGATGACATGTTACAACGGTGTCAGTGAGGCGCATTGGCAGTAACTGCCTGAACCTGCTGGAGGTGTTTTCACGATGTTGATGCGCACTGACCCCTTCCGTGAGCTGGACCGGCTGGCGCAGCAGCTGATGGGCCCGGGCACCTGGTCGAAGCCGTCGGCGATGCCGATGGACGCCTACCGCGAGGGTGACGAGTACGTGGTGGCCTTCGACCTTCCCGGCGTCAGCGCGGACGCGATCGACATCGACGTCGAGCGGAACATGCTGACCGTCAAGGCCGAGCGCAGGCCGGTGGCGAAGGCCGACGACGTGCAGATGGAGCTGTCCGAGCGGCCGCTGGGCGTCTTCTCCCGCCAGATCGTGCTCGCCGACACCCTCGACACCGAGCACATCCAGGCCGACTACGACGCGGGCGTGCTCACCCTGCGCATCCCGATCGCCGAGCGCGCCAAGCCCCGCAAGATCTCCATCGGCGTCGGGACCGGCCACAAGGAGATCTCCGGCTGACACCGGCCGGACAGGTGCGGAGGACGGGCACCTGATCTCCCCCTCACCCCGCCCTCCGCACCCCCGTGGGCAGGCCGAAGAACAAGAAGGGGTGGCGGCGAGATGACTCTGCGACGCGAAGCGTTCCTCGACCACGTGAAGGAGCGCGGCGAGTACGGCACTGTGGAGGAAGCCGAGCGCGCGGCCCGTGTGGTGCTCGCCCTGCTCGGCGCGCATCTGGTCGGCGAGGTTCGCGCCCAGCTCGCGGCACGTCTCCCGGAGGAATTCGCCCTGATCCTCCTCAACCCGCTGCAGAGCGCCGAACCGCTGCCCCCGGAGCGGTTCGTGCGGGCGACCGCGGCCTGGATCGAGGGCGCCACCGAGCAGACCGCGACCTGGGACGTCAGCGCCGTGCTGTCCACGGTCGCCGACACGGCCGGCGAGGACCTGCTGGGGCAGATCCTGCTCCAGCTCCCCGCCGGCTACGACCTCCTCTTCGGCCGCCCCCAGCCCACCTGACCCCTACCTCGGTGCCACACACCCGCACCACTCTACGAAAGGCATGCACTGCAGTGATCACCGACGTGCGCGTACCGGCTGAGCACCAGCAGCCGTACTCGACGGCGTATGAGCAGATGCTGGAGAAGGTCCGCTACGAAGGCGCCTACCCCACCCGCGAGAGAGCCGAGGAAGCCGTCCGCCTGGTTCTCGCGGGGCTGGGACGCCAGCTGACCGGCGACGAACGCGTCGACCTTGCCGCCTGCCTGCCCCTGGAAGCCGCACGTGTCCTGACCGCACAGATCCCCGACACCCAGCCGCTGACCGGCTGGGCCTTCGTCAAGGACCTCGCCGCCCGCTCCGGCGCCTCCCTGGCCACCACCCGCTGGGACACCGGCTCCGTCTTCGCGGCCGTCGCCGCCCACGCCGGCCCTGACCTCATCACCCGCATCCTCCACCAGCTCCCCACCGGCCACGCGCTGTTGTTCGGCCACGCCGAACTCACCTCCGCCGCGTAAACGGCACCGGCACCCCGGGGCCGCAACAGGATCCCTCCGGCGGCCCTTGGTGAAGTCCCCGATCCGCGCGATCGGGGACTTCCGCCTTCGCTGTGCATGATGACCGTCTCGGGCGGTGTTTCTCATAAACGGTCCTTTGCCCGAGTAAGATCAAGAACGGGCCGCAGAACCCCCGTTGATCTTGAGCGGGTTCTCAGAACCTGTTCTCACTCAAAAGAGGGACGGACCCCCTTCTGAGAGTTGCATGGTGCGAAAATCCGGGCCCATGACGGACCCTCAGCAGCCCTCCCCAACCGACCGGTCGGACGCGGACGACATCGAGCAGCACGCATGTCCGAAGTGTGACGCACAGCCAGGCTCACCGTGCCGCTCGCGCGGCGGCGCGGTCGCCTCCGCCTACCACACTCGCCGCTTCACCCGGGTGCCCCGCCTGAAGAAGGCGCTGAGGGTGCCCATCCCCGCGGACCGTAACCCCGGCAAACCCTGGCGGCCCGGCACTCCACCCCCAGCTCCGGCCGTCGCGGACACCCCGGGGGCGGACATCCGCATCGGTTACGCCCGCTGTTCGACCCTCGGCCAGGAACTCGGCTCCCAGCTCGACGCCCTCACAGCGCACGGCATCCCCCGGGACAAGATCTTCAGCGAGAAGATCAGCACCCGGGTGCGGGTCCGCCCGAAGTTCGAGGAGGCGCTGAGGACGGCGCGGGAGATCAAGGCGCACGCCCCGCACTGCCGGGTCATCTTCACCGTGTACGAGATGAAGCGCCTCGGCCGCGACGCCGCCGAGCTCACCGCGCTTGCCGATCACCTCACCGCCCACGGCCTGGTCCTGGAGATGCTCTCCGGGCCTCTGCCCGGCATCTACGACCCCACCGGCGCGGCGCCGCTGCTGTTCGCGTTCTTCGCGGCGATGGCGGAGACCGAGCGGGAGAACATCCGCGAGTCGACGCTGGAGGGGCTCGACACCGCGGCCCGCAAGGGCAAGCACGGCGGCCGGCCGCCGGTCATCACCGACGACATGCTGCACACCGTGCTCCGGCGGAGGGCGAACGGCGAGTCCGTCGAGCAGATCCAGCCCGACCTGATCATCCCCACCGGCAAGCGCAGTGGCCGCAGCCCGTCTGTCGCCAGCGTCTACCGAGCACTCGCCGAGCACGCCAAGCGCGAGGCGTACCCCGAAGCGGTCGAGGCGGCCCACGCCGACTTCGCCGCCCTCCAGGCCTGCGAACTCCCCAGCCCCCGGGCCCAACCGCCGACCGTACGGTGACTCACTAGAGCTTCAAGATCATCTCGTGGCCCCTTTTGGGCTTACCTCGGCGATCCCCCTAGAAGTCCTCCAGGCCAACGTCGTGCGGGCGGCGAGGTGCAGTCTTGTGGGATGCCGTCCCACGGGTAGCGGCGTCGGCAGATTCGCTCACACCTACTTCGAGGGGCTTCGTAAGCGCGCGTCCACGGGGACTGCGTCGTCGCGACGGTGCAGTCCATCAATTGAACTTTACGGAACAGACTGGCCATCCTCACCGAGTGCCGAGAAGTGGCTGATCTCCGTACGGAAAGTGCCGGAACGGCGCTGCGCCGCTCCACCCCACGGCACTTGGCTGGGGAGCCAGTCTGTTCCGTAAAGTTCAGACGGGGACGTCCAGACTGGAGGTAGACGACGCGTCAGCCCTTACGCCGAATCACCAGGACCGCCGCGCCATTCCTACGAACGGGCGCTGCGTGACGCGTACGCACACTGCACAGACGTCCGCCCTCGGGGCCGGGCCGCCGCCCGCAGTTCCTAAGAGTCGTCTCGATTGGTGTTCAAAGCTCCGTCTCCCGCACGGCCGGACTGTCGGTAGACAATCCGCGTGCAGCCGTCGATCAGCTTGAGGAACACTGTGCGGATGAGCTCCGCAGCCTCCCAGACATCACACGAACGGGCCCTTGGGCATGTCGCGGAACTGGCGTCGGGCCCTCCGATGGACCCGACGCTGCGGGTGACCCTCAACTTCCACCCAGACCGGCTGCTACACGGCAAGCCGATCCTGGATGCCATGGCCGAGGACGGTGTCTACCACTCGCAGTTCGTCACGGGGACCAGCAACGGCGGACTGACCGCATATCCCGGCGGCGACCGGTGGCGCTGGGAGAGCCGGATCTTCGACGGGGCCTACGACGAAGCGCCCACCCATGAGCGGCCCGTCTATGGGGCGTTGAACTTCCGCCGCAAGCCCGTCGGCGGGGCACCGCGGTTCGGCTCTGCCCACTTCCGGCTGACAGCCGAGACGCTGGCGCGGACCACGTTCTGCTACCCGGACAGTTTCCTTGAACCATCAGACTTCGGTGTCGCGGCCCGCATGGGGCTCATCGAGCTTGCCCTCGCCGATCGTCAGGACGACCTCGACGACTACATCGAGGCGCAGGTCCACGGGTCTGTGCGACCCAACTGCCACGCAGAGGCGCTGGTCCTGGACCCCTGCTATCGAGGTACGGCTGTCGAGGTTGCGGCCCTGCGCCTGGGCTGCCCCGTGGAGTGGCACCCCGGCTTCCGACTCAAGGTCGAAGAACTCCTCCGTCATCCCAGCTACCGCGGTCAGCAGTACGTCGACTTGGGCGCACAGATTGCCATCGACGGCGTACTCAATCCGCGCATCATCGGGGACGCAGCGCGTGCCGGCCACCACGACCCCCAGGCGATCAAGAAAGTGTGGCACTACCTCGCGCGTTTCGGGGCGCCTGGGACGGCCGTTGACGATTCGGTGAGTCCGGAACCGACGGAGGGGGCTGTACTCGATGGGCTTCGTTGAGGGGCTGGTGCCGGAGGGGCTGTGGGCGTTGTTCCGGGCTGTGAGACCGCCGATCCCCACGAGGCCGCAGGGCGGTGGCCGTCGGCGAGCTGATGATCGCGCTGTACTTGCCGCGATCATCTTCGTCGCCACCTCGGGATGCACCTGGCGGCAGTTGCCGCCGGTCTTCGGCGCGTCGTGGCAGACCGTCCACAGACGCTTCTCCGAGTGGTCCGCTGCACGGGTGTGGGCGAAGCTCCATCGCCTGGTGCTGGACGAACTCGGCGCCCGGGGAGATCTGGACTGGTCGCGATGCGCGATTGACTCCGTGAACATGCGAGCTCTCAAAGGGGGGAGCTGACAGGCCCGAATCCTGTCGATCGCGGCAAGAAGGGATCGAAGATCCACTTGATCACGGAGCGGACCGGTCTGCCCCTCTCTATCGGCATATCCGCCGCCAACACTCACGATAGCCAGGCTCTCGAACCCCTCGTTCGCGGCATACCGCCCATCCGATCTCGCCGTGGACCACGTCGACGCCGCCCCGCCAAGCTGCACGGAGACAAGGGCTACGACTACGACCACCTGCGGAAATGGCTCCGTTCTCGGAACATCACACCCCGCATCGCCCGCAAGGGTATCGAGTCCTCCCAGCGCCTGGGCCGTCACCGTTAGACGGTGGAGCGGACCGTGGCCTGGCTATCCGGGTGCCGCCGTCTGCACCGCCGCTACGAACGCAAGGCCGAACACTTCCTCGCCTTCGCCGGCATCGCGGCCACCCTCATCTGCTATCGGAGATTGACCAACTGAGACGATCTCTAAAGTGGCGCCATGAGCAGCAACACGATCCTCACCCCGGACCCGTACGCGATCCTCGACGGGTGGCTGTCCGGGGTGTACCGGCGGCCCGACG
>NZ_JBIAXS010000046.1:0-46239 GCF_042896885.1 Streptomyces sp. NPDC001231 | reverse complement strand
CGACTCTATCAGATCTTTTTCCGATCCGATTTCCTCGGTGCTTTCCAGGTTTCCGCTCTCGCGTTTCCCTTTCCGGCGGCTCCGACTTTATCAGAGATTCTGAGTCGGATTTCCCGCCGCTTCCGGGAGCGTCTTCCGAAGTGCATGGAGCCTTCGGGTTCCCGTCCTGGCGGAGCCGTAAACGTACTGGAGCGGGGCGCCCCGATGCAAATCGAGGTACCCCGCCACCAGTTCGCGCGTCCCGGGGGACGTGCGGGGGTCAGACCTCCACGACGACCGGGAGGATCATCGGCCTGCGCCGATAGGAGTCCGAGACCCACTTGCCGAGGGTGCGGCGGATGAGCTGCTGGAGCTGGTGGGCGTCGGCGATGCCCTCCTGGGCGGACTTCTCCAGGATCTCCGCGATCTTCGGGATGACCGCGGCGAAGGCGGAGTCGTCGATGCCCGAGCCGCGGGCCTGGACGTGCGGGCCACCGGTGATCTTGCCCGTGGTGGAGTCCACCACCACGAAGACCGAGATGATGCCCTCGTCGCCGAGGATCTTGCGGTCCTTCAGCGCGGGCTCGCCGACGTCGCCGACCGAGAGGCCGTCGACGTACACGTAGCCGGCCTGGACCTTGCCGGAGATCTTGGCCTTGCCCTCGATCAGGTCGACGGTCACGCCGTCCTCGGCGATGACGATCCGGTCGTGCGGCACTCCGGTGAGGGCGCCCAGCTCGGCGTTGGCCCGCAGGTGGCGCCATTCGCCGTGGACCGGCATCAGGTTCCGCGGGCGGCAGATGTTGTAGAAGTACAGCAGCTCGCCGGCCGAGGCGTGGCCCGAGACGTGGACCTTGGCGTTGCCCTTGTGCACGACGTTGGCGCCCCAGCGGGTCAGGCCGTTGATGACCCGGTACACCGCGTTCTCGTTGCCCGGGATCAGCGACGACGCCAGGATCACCGTGTCGCCCTGGACGATGCGGATCTGGTGGTCGCGGTTGGCCATGCGGGACAAAGCCGCCATCGGCTCGCCCTGGGAGCCGGTGCAGACGAGCACGACCTCGTGGTCGGGCAGGTCGTCCAGGGTCTTGACGTCGACCACCAGACCCGGCGGGACCTTCAGGTAGCCCAGGTCCCGGGCGATGCCCATGTTGCGGACCATGGACCGGCCGACGAAGGCGACCCGGCGGCCGTACTCGTGCGCGGCGTCCAGGATCTGCTGGATGCGGTGGACGTGGCTGGCGAAGCTCGCCACGATGATCCGCTTGCGGGCGCCGGCGAAGACCTGGCGCAGCACGTTGGAGATGTCCCGCTCGTGCGGGGTGAAGCCGGGAACCTCGGCGTTGGTGGAGTCGGTGAGGAGGAGGTCGATGCCTTCCTCGCTCAGCCGGGCGAACGCGTGGAGGTCGGTCAGGCGGTTGTCCAGCGGCAGCTGGTCCATCTTGAAGTCGCCGGTGTGCACGACCATGCCCGCGGGGGTGCGGATGGCGACCGCGAGGGCGTCCGGGATGGAGTGGTTGACCGCGATGAACTCGCAGTCGAAGGGGCCGACGCGCTCGCGCTGTCCTTCCGCGACCTCGAGGGTGTACGGACGGATGCGGTGCTCCTGGAGCTTGGCCTCGATGAGGGCGAGGGTCAGCTTGGAGCCGATGAGGGGGATGTCCGGCTTCTCCCGCAGGAGGAACGGGACACCGCCGATGTGGTCCTCGTGGCCGTGGGTGAGGACGATGCCCTCGATGTCGTCGAGGCGGTCACGAATGGACGAGAAGTCCGGCAGGATCAGGTCGATCCCGGGCTGCTCCTCCTCGGGGAAGAGCACTCCGCAGTCGACGATCAGCAGGCGGCCGCCGTATTCGAAGACGGTCATGTTCCGGCCGATCTCGCCGAGACCGCCGAGGGGTGTGACCCTCAGACCGCCGTCGGGGAGGCGCGGGGGCGAGCCCAGTTCAGGATGCGGATGACTCAAAAGACTCTCCTCACCACGCGCGCCACGTACCGGTGGGCACGTGGCGCGCGTGACGTTCGTGCAGAAGCAGTTGTCATGGTGGGATGCGGGCACCGGTGTGGCCCGCCTATTCAGTTGTCAGGCCTCGGGTGTTACGGGGTGGTGCGAAGTCTCGTTGTCAGAGCTGTACCCCGCCGGCGGCAAGATCGATCTTGAGCTGCTCGGTCTCCTCGGGCGTGAGCCCGACCATCGGGGGCCGCAGTGGGCCGCCGGGCAGGCCCTGGAGGGCGAGCGCGACCTTGGTCGTCATGACGCCCTGGGTGCGGAACATGCCGGTGTACACCGGAAGCAGCTTCTGGTGGATCTCGGTGGCCTTCTGGACGTCGCCTGCGGTGAACGCCTCGACCAGGGCGCGCAGGTCCGGGGTGACGACGTGGCCGACGACCGAGACGAAGCCGACGGCGCCCACCGAGAGCAGGGGCAGGTTCAGCATGTCGTCGCCGGAGTACCAGGCGAGGCCGGAGCGCGCGATGGCCCAGCTCGCCCGGCCGAGGTCGCCCTTGGCGTCCTTGTTGGCGACGATCCGCGGGTGCTCGGCGAGGCGGACGATCGTCTCGGTGTTGATCGGGACGCCGCTGCGGCCGGGGATGTCGTAGAGCATGACCGGCAGGCCGGTGGCGTCGGCGATGGCCCTGAAGTGGCGGTACAGGCCCTCCTGCGGGGGCTTGTTGTAGTACGGCGTGACGGTCAGCAGGCCGTGCGCGCCGGCCTGCTCGGCGGCGCGGGCCAGTTCGATGCTGTGGCGGGTGTCGTTGGTGCCGACGCCGGCCACGATGTGGGCGCGGTCGCCGACCGCGTCCAGGACCGCGCGTACCAGGTCCGTTTTCTCCGCATCGCTGGTGGTGGGGGACTCGCCGGTGGTGCCGTTGACGATCAGGCCGTCGTTGCCTGCGTCCACCAGGTGGGCGGCGAGCCGCTGCGCGCCGTCGAGGTCGAGTGCGCCGTCCGCCGTGAAGGGCGTGACCATGGCGGTGAGGACCCGCCCGAAGGGGGTCTGCGGAGTCGAGGTCGGAGCCATGGGTAACACGCTACTCGCTGCTCAATGTGAGGGCTGCCCTCGGGGGGGCGGGCCGACGGGTGGTGGCAATGATGGAGCCCGGCACTGCCTGCTCGGGGGTTCAAGCAGTGCCGGGTCCGTTTGATCAGGCTAGATGAACTTCTCCAAAGGCCGCAATCCGGACGCTTCGCGCGGCTGAACCGTACATCTGTGCCTGAGCGGGCGGACGGTCGCCGGCTACGGCGCGACCCGGCCGTTGGCGTTGAAGGCGGCGTAGGTCAGCGGCATGAGCCTGGCCCACTCGGCCTCCATCTTCTCGCCCACCATCTCGATCTCCCGCTGCGGGAAGGACGGCACCTTGGCCAGCTCGTGCTGGGTGCGCAGACCGAGGAAGTGCATCAGCGAGCGGGCGTTGCAGGTGGCGTACATCGACGAGAACAGGCCGACCGGCAGGACGGAGCGGGCCACCTCACGGGCGACACCGGCCGCGAGCATCTCCTGGTAGGCCTCGTACGCCTCCCGGTAGGAGTCCGCCATGACCCGGCCGACGAGTTCCTGCTGGGCCTGGGTGCCCTCGACGAACCGGTACTTGCCCGGGCGTCCCTCCTGCACGAGCTTGCGGGACTCGTCGGGGACGTAGAAGACCGGCTCCAGCTCGCGGTAGCGCCCGCTCTCCTCGTTGTACGACCAGCCCACGCGGTGCCGCATGAACTCACGGAAGACGAAGATGGGGGCGCTGATGAAGAAGGTCATCGAGTTGTGCTCGAAGGGGCTGCCGTGCCGGTCGCGCATCAGGTAGTTGATCAGCCCCTTGGAGCGCTCGGGGTCCTTGTCCAGCTCGGCCAGGGACTGCTCTCCGACGGTCGAGACGCGGGCCGCGAACAGCACGTCGGCGTCGGACGCGGTGTGCTTGACCAGTTCGACGGTGATGTCACTGCGGAAGCTGGGCTTCGGGTCGTCGGCGGGGGTGGCGGTCACGGCTCGGAGGGTCCCTTCCTTGACGGCTGACGGGCGGCGACCACTCTACGGCCCGGCTCTGACATCGGGGCGATCGGTGCCGGGGCACGACATCTTCGGTGAAGATCTGCGAATTCGGCGAAACCGGGCACCTTTTGGGACACTCGGTCGTCTGTATGGGTGAGACACCCCAGTTCGACCCCCGGAAGGAGTCGTACCCCCGATGCTCCGTCGGCGCGAACCCGTACCGTTCGCCTTCGTCGCCGAAGCCGACCGGTTCCGCAGCAACGTCGCTCCCCCGCCCCGCGAACGCGCGTCCACCGGCCGAATAGCCGGGCGCTGCCTGCTGGGGCTGACCATCGTCGCCGCGCTCGTGGGCTCCGTGATCCTGGGGACGCCCGCGCTGACCATCAGCCACTCCCCCGCCGAGACGCAGCAGTCCCAGGTCTCCCCCGGACACTGAGCGGGTACGGTCCCCGCACCGCCGCGCCGGGGGCCCGGAGGTCGCCTCCACGGCCCCCGCGGGTGGTGGGCACGGACACAGGCGGATAGCCTCACCGGGCACAGCCCACGCATGGATTGAGTGAGGACCAGCCGTGCCCCTGTCCTTCCTGACGGCCGACCGCGCCTTCGACGCGGCGGACGACGTAGCGCTGCCGTTCGACGACCGCGAGCGCTGGCGACGCCCCTACCGGCCCGGGCCGTGGCGTGTGGGGGCGGCCGCCCTCCTGCTGCTGCTCGCCTCCTTCGTGCTGCTCGCGGGCGTCGTCACGGCGCTCACCGCCACGCTGTCCTCCGCCGGTTTCTGCTTCGTCGTCGCCCTGGTCGTGATCGCCGGCGCGCTGCGGCTGCTGCGCATGGGCGTCTGGGTCAGTGCGCGCGGGCTGCGGCACGTGAGCCTCCTCGTCACCCGTACGACGCCGTGGGCGCAGGTCGCCGGCGTACGGACGGTGCAGCAGCCGGTGCGCTGGCTGGGGCTGCCGCGCACGGTGCAGGGACAGGCTCTGGTGCTCGGCCGCAGGAGCCGTGGGCAGCAGGAGTCGCCGTCGCTGATGACCACGCACAACGCCGACTTCCTGGGTCGCGTCGAGGCGTTCGACCGGGCGGCGGACGCGGTGGAGGCGTGGGCGGCGGAGAACGGGAAGCGCTGACCCCGGCCGACGGCATGCCAAAGGGGCCCGGTCCGCGCGCGGACCGGGCCCCGTCGCGTTCACGGGGTGTCCCGGGTGTCAGGCGGCCTGCACCGGTTTGCCGTCGTGCAGGGCGATCGCCCGCTGCATCGCCTTGCGGGCGCGGGGGGTGTCGCGGGCGTCATGGTAGGCGACGGCGAGACGGAACCAGGTGCGCCAGTCGTCGGGGGCCGCCTCCGTCTCGGCCCTGCGCCGGGCGAAGACCTGGTCGGCCGAGTCCCGGTCGACGCGACCGCTGGGCGTGCGGCTCAGCTCGTCGACGGGCAGGCCCCCCTCGGCGTCGAGTTCGGCGGCGAGCTGGTTGGCCCGGCGGACGAACTGGGTGTTCTTCCACAGGAACCACAGGCCGATCACCGGCAGGATCAGCACGGCGATCCCGAAGGCGACGGTGACGGGTGTGCCGTACTGGATGAGCATGACGCCGCGGCTGCCGACCAGGACGAAGTAGAAGACCAGGACGGCGGCCGTGACGAGGTAGGTGATCTTCGCGCGCATGAGGGGCTTCGGGGCTCAGTTCAGGTCGAGGAAGTGCTCCAGGCCGACGGTCAGGCCCGGAGTGGTCACCACGCGGCGCGCGCCGAGCAGGATGCCCGGCATGAAGCTGCTGTGGTGGAGCGAGTCGTGGCGGATGGTGAGCGTCTCCCCCTCGCCGCCCAGCAGGACCTCCTGGTGGGCGAGCAGTCCGCGCAGACGCACGGCGTGGACGGGCACCCCGTCGACGCTGGCGCCGCGCGCTCCGTCCAGGGCGGTGACGGTGGCGTCCGGTGCCGGGGCCGAGCCCGCCTCGGCCCGGGCCTCGGCGATGAGCTGCGCGGTGCGGGTGGCGGTGCCGGAGGGGGCGTCGACCTTGTTCGGGTGGTGCAGCTCGATGACCTCGACCGACTCGAACCAGGGCGCGGCGATCTGCGCGAACTTCATGGTGAGCACGGCGCCGATGGAGAAGTTCGGGGCGATGAGCACACCGGTCTGCGGGGACTGGGCCAGCCAGCCCCGCAGCTGCGCGAGGCGCTCGTCGGTCCAGCCGGTGGTGCCGACGACGGCGTGGATGCCGTGCCGTACGCAGAAGTCGAGGTTGCCCATGACCGACCCGGGGGTGGTCAGTTCGACCGCCACCTGGGCGCCCGTCTCGGCGAGGGTCTCCAGCTTGTCGCCCCGGCCGAGGGCGGCGACCAGTTCCATGTCCTCGGCGGCCTCGACCGCCCGTACCGCCTCGGACCCGATCCGGCCCTTGGCACCGAGGACCGCCACGCGCAGCTTGCTCATCTCTTGCTTCCTTACCACCGACGGACGGACAGGGGGTTAGGCGACCGCGTCGTGCAGACGCGCGGCCTGCTTGTCCTTGAGCGGGCCGATGACCGACAGCGACGGGCGCTGTCCCAGGATCTCCCGGGCGACGGAGCGGACCTCGTCCGGGGTGACCGCCGCCATCCTGGCCAGCATGTCGTCGACGGAGATCTGTTCGCCCCAGCACAGCTCACTCTTGCCGATACGGTTCATCAGCGCACCCGTGTCCTCCAGGCCGAGGACCGTGGAGCCCTGGAGCTGGCCGATGGCGCGGCCGATCTCGTCGTCGGTCAGGCCGTTCTCGGCGACGTGGTCGAGTTCGTCCCGGCAGATCTTCAGCACGTCGTGCACCTGGCTCGGGCGGCAGCCGGCGTAGACGCCGAACAGCCCGCAGTCCGCGAAGCCGGAGGTGTAGGAGTACACGCTGTAGGCCAGGCCGCGCTTCTCCCGGACCTCCTGGAAGAGGCGGGAGGACATGCCGCCGCCGAGGGCGGTGTTCAGCACGCCCAGGGCCCAGCGCCGGTCGTCGGTGCGGGCGAGGCCGGGCATGCCGAGGACGACGTGCGCCTGCTCCGTTCTGCGGTTCTGGAGCTCGACCCGGCCGGCGGCGCGCAGGGTGCGGCGGCCGTCGCGCGGGGCGATGGGGGCGGCCTGGGCGTTCTTGAGGGCGCCGGCCTTCTCGAAGGCGGCGCGGACCTGGCGTACGACCTTGGCGTGGTCGATGTTGCCGGCGCAGGCGACCACCAGGTGGGTGGGGTCGTAGTGCTTCTTGTAGAAGCGGCGGATGCGGTCGGCGGTGAGGGCGTTGACCGTGTCGACCGTGCCGAGGACGGGGCGCCCGAGGGGGTTGTCGCCGAACATGGTGTGCGCGAACAGGTCGTGCACGCAGTCGCCGGGGTCGTCCTCGGTCATGGCGATCTCTTCGAGGATCGCGCCGCGCTCGACGTCGACGTCCTCCTCGAGGATCAGCGAGCCGGTGAGCATGTCGCAGACGACGTCGATGGCGAGGGGCAGGTCGGTGTCGAGCACACGCGCGTAGTAGCACGTGTACTCCTTGGCCGTGAACGCGTTCATCTCGCCGCCGACGGCGTCGAGCGCGGCGGAGATGTCCAGGGCGGACCGGCGGGACGTGCCCTTGAAGAGCAGGTGCTCCAGGTAGTGCGTGGCACCGCCCAGCGCGGGGGTCTCGTCGCGGGAGCCGACGTGCGCCCAGATACCGAAGGTGGCCGAGCGCACGGAGGGCAGGGTCTCGGTGACGATGCGCAGGCCGCCCGGGAGGGTGGTCCTGCGGACGGTGCCGATGCCGTTCTGGCCCTTGATGAGGGTTTGGGTACGGGCGACGGCCCGCGCCTCCGAGGAGGTGCGGGCCGTCGCCTTGAAGCCACGGGACGTCACTTGTCGGCGTCGTCCTTCTTGTCGTTGCCGTCTTCCTCGCCCTCGATCACGGGGACCAGGGAGAGCTTGCCGCGGGAGTCGATCTCGGCGATCTCGACCTGGACCTTGTGGCCCACACCGAGCACGTCCTCGACGTTCTCCACGCGCTTGCCGCCGGCCAGCTTGCGGATCTGCGAGATGTGCAGCAGACCGTCCTTGCCGGGGAGCAGGGAGACGAACGCGCCGAAGGTGGTCGTCTTCACGACCGTGCCCAGGTAGCGCTCGCCGACCTCGGGCATCGTCGGGTTGGCGATGCCGTTGATCGTGGCACGGGCGGCCTCGGCCGACGGGCCGTCGGCTGCACCGATGTAGATCGTGCCGTCGTCCTCGATGGTGATCTCGGCGCCCGTGTCCTCCTGGATCTGGTTGATCATCTTGCCCTTGGGGCCGATGACCTCGCCGATCTTGTCGACCGGGATCTTCACGGTGATGATCCGCGGCGCGTTCGGGGACATCTCGTCCGGCCTGTCGATCGCTTCCATCATCACGTCGAGGATGTGGAGGCGGGCGTCACGGGCCTGCTTCAGGGCCGCGGCCAGCACGGAGGCCGGGATGCCGTCCAGCTTGGTGTCGAGCTGGAGGGCGGTGACGAACTCCTTCGTACCGGCGACCTTGAAGTCCATGTCGCCGAAGGCGTCCTCGGCACCGAGGATGTCGGTCAGCGTCACGTAGTGCGTCTCGCCGTCGATCTCCTGGGAGATCAGACCCATGGCGATACCGGCGACCGGGGCCTTCAGCGGCACACCGGCGTTCAGCAGCGACATGGTGGAGGCGCAGACCGAGCCCATCGAGGTCGAACCGTTGGACCCGAGGGCCTCGGAGACCTGACGGATCGCGTAGGGGAATTCCTCGCGTGCGGGCAGCACCGGCACGAGCGCGCGCTCGGCGAGGGCGCCGTGGCCGATCTCGCGGCGCTTGGGGGAGCCGACGCGGCCGGTCTCACCGGTGGAGTACGGCGGGAAGTTGTAGTTGTGCATGTAGCGCTTGCGGGTCACCGGGGAGAGGGTGTCCAGCTGCTGCTCCATGCGGAGCATGTTCAGGGTGGTGACGCCCAGGATCTGGGTCTCGCCACGCTCGAACAGCGCGGAGCCGTGCACCCGCGGGAGGGCCTCGACCTCGGCGGCCAGCGTGCGGATGTCGGTGACACCGCGGCCGTCGATGCGCTTCTTCTCCTTGATGACGCGCTCGCGGACCAGGGTCTTGGTCAGCGAGCGGTACGCGGCGGAGATCTCCTTCTCGCGGCCCTCGAACTCGGGCAGCAGCTTCTCGGCGGCCAGCCCCTTGACGCGGTCCAGCTCCGTCTCGCGCTCCTGCTTGCCGGCGATGGTGAGCGCCTGGGAGAGCTCGGGGCGGACGGCGGCGGTGAGCGCCTCCAGGACGTCGTCCTGGTAGTCGAGGAAGATCGGGAACTCGCCGGTCGGCTTGGCGGCCTTGGCGGCGAGGTCCGACTGGGCGCGGCAGAGCACCTTGATGAAGGGCTTCGCGGCTTCCAGGCCGGCGGCGACGACCTCCTCGGTGGGGGCCTCGGCACCGCCCTCGACCAGCTTGATGGTCTTCTCGGTGGCCTCGGCCTCGACCATCATGATCGCGACGTCGCCGTCCTCCAGGACGCGGCCGGCGACCACCATGTCGAAGACGGCGTCCTCGAGCTCGGTGTGCGTCGGGAAGGCGACCCACTGACCGCGGATCAGCGCGACGCGGACGCCGCCGATCGGGCCGGAGAAGGGCAGGCCGGCCAGCTGCGTGGACGCGGACGCGGCGTTGATCGCCACGACGTCGTACAGGTGGTCGGGGTTGAGCGCCATGACGGTGCAGACGACCTGGATCTCGTTGCGCAGGCCCTTCTTGAAGGACGGGCGCAGCGGGCGGTCGATCAGGCGGCAGGTGAGGATCGCGTCCTCGCTCGGCCGGCCCTCACGGCGGAAGAAGCTGCCGGGGATCTTGCCGGCGGCGTACATCCGCTCCTCGACGTCCACCGTGAGCGGGAAGAAGTCGAGCTGGTCCTTGGGCTGCTTGGAGGCGGTGGTGGCCGACAGCACCATGGTGTCGTCGTCCAGGTACGCGACGGCGGAGCCGGCGGCCTGCTTGGCCAGGCGGCCCGTCTCGAAGCGGATGGTACGGGTGCCGAAGGGGCCGTTGTCGATCACGGCTTCGGCGTAGTGGGTCTCGTTCTCCACTAGCGTTTTCTCCTCGTCGTCGTCCTCCCGCCCGTGTGGCGGGGGGACGGTGGCGGAGAGGCGCTCCGTCTGGTGCGGGCCGGTCTTCGATCGAAGCACCCGGGGTTCATTCTCCCGGGGGCCACTACCGAGGACCGGCGGCGGCGAGGTGCGCTCCTCCTCGTTCGTCGGGCGCGATGACGTGCCGTGCCCTCTTCGGGCAGGCCGTATCACGCCGTGTTATGGGTACTGCGTCTACTGCGTCGTGCTACCACACTACAAAGCGGCACCGACACTCCGCACGTTCCCGTACGTTCCCTTGCGTACGGCAAAGGGAGCGGTCCCCTGTCTCCCGGGAACCGCTCCCTTCACGACGTCTTACTTGGCGCCCGCCGCACCACGGCGGATGCCGAGGCGGTCGACCAGCGCGCGGAAGCGCGTGATGTCCTTCTTGGCGAGGTACTGCAGCAGGCGACGGCGCTGACCGACCAGGATCAGCAGACCGCGGCGGGAGTGGTGGTCGTGCTTGTGGGTCTTGAGGTGCTCGGTCAGGTCGGAGATCCGACGGGACAGCAGAGCGACCTGGACCTCGGGGGAGCCGGTGTCACCTTCCTTGGTACCGAACTCGGTGATGATCTGCTTCTTCGTGGCGGCGTCGAGCGACACTCGTACTCCTCGTGCTCCGTGAGTGGCCTCCGAGTGCCCCCGGTCTTCGTCTCGGGGGACCTTCCGTTACTCGGGAGGCGGGGATCCGCTGGGCGCGGCCTCCAGGGCCCGCAGGACTTCCTGCGGGGGCTCCGGGGGTGCGTACACATACGGCCGTCACACAGGGTACCAGGCCGCGGCGGTCCGATTTCCCCCGGTTCTCCGATCCCGCCGAGGCGGGCCGGCAGGCCACTAGGGTGAGCCCGGCACCGTTGGGCACGTCTGGAAGGGGTCGCTGCGACATGGCGGAGACGGAAGCGGAGATCAAGGCCCGCAAGGAGCGCGAACGCGACGAACTGTACGCGCTCGACATCTCCGGCGTGCAGTGGCACTGCGCGCCGGGCACGGAGGAACACGAGGAGCGCGTCGAGATCGCCTACCTGCCCGCAGGCGCCGTCGCCATGCGCTCCTCGCTCGACCCGGACACGGTGCTGCGCTACACGGAGGCGGAGTGGCGGGCGTTCGTGCTGGGCGCACGGGACGGTGAGTTCGACCTGGAGCCGGCTCCGCACAACGGAGGTCTCGCGTCCGAGTGAGGGGCGCGCGGACACGAAGGGGGGCGGCACGTTCGCGTGCCGCCCCCCTCTTTTCGTCAACCGTCCCGTTAGATGTGCGTGATTGACCGGCCGGGCCTTCAATGACGCTGCCGGACAGACCGGTTCGTGAGCCTCGGTGCCTCGGTTTCAGTGTTCACCTTCTGTGCGGCTTGGCCACGGATGTGTCCGGTTTGCAAGTGAATGCCTTGCTGCGTACGGCGATTCCGGGCCGGTTGCCGTCAAGTGGGCGGGCGTCGCGAGACGGACAGGCCTGCCATGGTGAGTCTCCTGGTGATTAGGCTGGTACATGGGGGCGCGATGTCAGAACCCGTGGGCCGGACATCGTCGTCACGGGGGGAAGTCGGTGGATCGGACGACCTCGAACGACCAAGGACGACGAGAAATGGTCGCCCCCGCACGGCATTGAGGGTGCTCGACCACACCAGGAGGAACTGTGAGCAGCGATCGGGACGGGATCCGCGGGGGCTGGGCCACGCCCGGCGACGACCAGCCCGACGCGGCATCCGCCATCGAGACGACGGGCGAGTTCACGATCGACTACGCACCGCCCGCCTGGTACACGCAAAACGCGTCGAGTGGTTCGGGGTCCGGGGCGGAATCCGGGGCGGGGCAGGGGGGTGACGCGGCCGGTGCGGCCGGGGGTCCTTCCGCTGGTGCGCCGGGCTCTCAGGGCTCACCGGGCTCTCCGGGTGGCCGCGCGCGACCCGCTGCTCCGAGCGGCCCGGTTCCCGGACTGACTCCGCCGCCGCACGCCACGGCGGCGCCCGGCGCTCCCTTCACACCTCCTCCGCCTCCTCCGCCCGTGCCGGGAGCGTCCTTCACCCCGCCTCCTCCGCCCGCGCCGGGAGCGTCCTTCACCCCGCCGGCTCCGGCGCCGGGTGCGCCCTTCACTCCTCCTCCGCCGCCGGCGGGGAGCCCGATCGCCGTGCCGAAGCTGCCGGCGGGGAGCGGGTTCGAGCCGCAGCGGGCGACGGGTTCGTCGGAGACGGATCCGGCCGGTGCCGGGTCCCCGGCGGCGGTGCCGAACATTCCGGTGGGCGGGTTCCCGTCGCCGGGAGCGCAGGCGGCGCGGCCGCAGGCGGACCAGGGTGCGGGTGCCGGGGCCGATGACCTCGAGAGCGGTGCCACCATGCGGATCTCCGCCGTCGCCGTGCGGCGGGAGGTGGCGGAGGCGGCCGCCGGGGCGCAGCCGGAGCCGGCCGACGAGCAGGGTGAGGTGCCCGGCGTCGAGGACCGGGAGGACGAGTCGGCCGCGGTGGCGGACACAGAGTCCGAGGCAGAGACCGGGGGCGACGCCGGGACCACGGTTCACGAGGGGGACAAGGCGGAGCGCGACGAGGCGGACGAGTCCGGGGCGACCGGGCTGACCGAGCTTCGGGACGGCTCCGACGCGGCGGAGGACGCGGCCGAGGAAGCCGACTCGGGCGACGTCGACGCGGCCGCGGCCCCGGCGGACTCCGACGCCGAGGTGTCCGGTGACTCCGAGTCCGGCGACCTGGAGGCCGAGAAGGACCAGGTCGCGGAGACGGGCGAGACGGCGGAGCCGGGTACCGCGGGTGTCTCCGACACCTCGGCGTCCGACGCCGAGGCTGCGGACGGCGTGCCCGAGGAATCCGCCGCCGCGGTCTCCCAGCCCGTCACCACCGAACCCCGGGACACCGCTCCCGAAGACTCCACGCCCGCCGCGGAGCCGCAGGACGCCGCCCCACAGGACGCGGTCCCTCAGGACCAGGTTCCTCAAGACGAGGTTCCGCACGAGTCCGCACCGCAGGACGTGGTTCCGCAGGACGCCGTTGCTCAGGCCCCGGCGTCCCAATCCCAGGACATGGCGTCGCAGGAAGTCGCCCCGGCCGCGGCAGCCGAGGCTTCGCAGGGCGCGCCCGCCGCGTGGGCTCCGCCGCCGGTCCCGCAGGTTCCGGTGCCGCCCCTGCCGCCGTCGTACCAGCCCGCGGCGCCCGCGCCGGCGGCCCAGTGGCCCAGCGAGCCGCAGCCGGCGGCTCCGCAGGGGCAGCCGCACCAGCCGGCCCAGCAGCCGCCCTTCCAGCCTCAGGCACCTCAGCCGGCACCCGCCGCCTGGAATCCGCCTGCCGCGCCGACACCGCCGCCCCCGGCGTCCGCTCCTGCGGCCCCGCAGCAGGGCTACGGCTTCCCGCAGCTCGGTACGCAGCAACCGCCCGCCCAGCAGCCGGCGCCCGCTCCCGCCGCACCCCCGGCCAACCCCCAAGCCGGATACGGCTTCCCCCAGCCCGGCACCCCCGGCGCGCAGCAACCGCCGACCAGCCCCACCACACCCCCCGCCAACCCCCAAGCCGGATACGGCTTCCCTCAACCCGGCACCCCCAGCACCCCCGGCGCGCAGCAACCGCCCGCCCACCAGCCGCCGGCCGGACCTCCCACGCCCCCGAGCAACCCGCAGCCCGGCTACGGCTTCCCGCTGCCCGGTACGCAGCAACCGCCCGCCCAGCAGCCGGCGCCCGCTCCCGCCGCACCCCCGGCCAACCCCCAAGCCGGATACGGCTTCCCCCAACCCGGCACCCCCAGCACCCCCGGCGCGCAGCAACCGCAGCCGAACGGCTACGGGTTCCCCCAAGCCCAGGCCGCCCCTCCCGGCGTCTCCAACCCGCCCGCGCAGCCCGGCGGCTACGGTTTCCCGCAGCAGCCCGCGCAGCCCGACGGTGCTCAGCCCCAGTCACCGGCTGCCCCGCAGCAGCCCGTGGACCCCCGTCTCGGGGCCAGTTGGCCGCAGCCGATACAGCACGACCAGCGGCAGCCGACCAACCCCGGTGCGGCGCCTCTCGGTTACACCGCGGCCGTGGAGCTGTCCTCCGACCGGCTGCTCAACAACAAGAAGCAGAAGGCCCGCAGCACGCGGCCTGCCGGCCCCGGGCCGCGGTTCCGGATCGGCGGGAAGAAGGAGGAGGCCGAGCGGCAGCGGAAGCTGGACCTGATCCGTACGCCCGTGCTGTCCTGCTACCGCATCGCGGTGATCAGCCTCAAGGGCGGCGTGGGCAAGACGACCACCACCACCGCGCTCGGCTCCACGCTCGCCACCGAACGGCAGGACAAGATCCTCGCCATCGACGCCAACCCGGACGCCGGCACGCTCGGCCGCCGGGTGCGCCGGGAGACCGGGGCCACCATCCGTGACCTCGTCCAGGCGATCCCGTACATCAACTCCTACATGGACATCCGGCGGTTCACGTCCCAGGCGCCCTCCGGCCTCGAGATCATCGCCAACGACGTCGACCCGGCCGTGTCCACGACGTTCAACGACGAGGACTACCGCCGCGCGATCGACGTACTCGGCAAGCAGTACCCGATCATCCTCACCGACTCGGGTACGGGTCTGCTCTACAGCGCCATGCGCGGTGTGCTCGACCTCGCCGACCAGCTCATCATCATCTCCACGCCGTCCGTGGACGGTGCCAGCAGTGCCAGTACGACGCTGGACTGGCTCTCGGCGCACGGGTACGCCGACCTCGTCGCCCGTTCCCTCACGGTGATCTCCGGGGTGCGCGAGACCGGCAAGATGATCAAGGTGGACGACATCGTCGCGCACTTCCAGACCCGTTGCCGCGGTGTCGTCGTGGTGCCCTTCGACGAGCATCTGTCCGCCGGTGCCGAGGTCGACCTCGACATGATGCGGCCGAAGGTGCGGGAGGCGTACTTCAACCTCGCGGCGATGGTCGCGGAGGACTTCGTCCGGCACCAGCAGGCGCACGGGCTGTGGACCTCCGACGGCAACCCGCCGCCGGTCGCGGCCCCGCCGATGCCGGGCCAGCCGATGCCGGGACAACCCCATCCGGGGCAGCCGTACCCAGGGCAGCCGGCGCCTGGGCAGGGACACCCCGGGCAGCCGGTTCCGGGCCGGCCCGTCCCCGGCCATCACGGCCCGGGCCAGGCGTACCCCGGCCAGCCCGCCCCCGGCCCAATTCCGGGGCAGTTCGCTCCCCATCAGCAGCCCGGGCAGCCCGGCCCTGGTCAGCCGTACCCGGGCCAGGCGCAGCCCTACCCCAGCCAGCCCAGCCAGCCCGGCCACCCCGCACAGCCCAACCAGCCAACCCAGCCGGAGCACTTCGCACCCCCGCAGCAGCCGGGCCGGCCCGATCAGCCCTACCCCCAGGCCCCTCACCACCCCCAGCACCCCCAGCACCCCCAGGGGCAGACCCCGCCCCCTCCCCCGCCCCACCAGTAGCTCCACCGCACCCTCCGGGCCCGCGCCGTTCCCGACGGCGCGGGCCTTCGCGTGTTCGCAGTCAGAACCGGTCGGATTCCGCCGCCACGCCCTCACCAGGGAGGCTTCAGTGGTCTCCACCAATGGGAGCAAGATCGCGGTCAAGTCGTTATTTCCGCAGGCCACATGGGGTTTGACATACCGTTGACGCGCGCAGACTGCCGCTGATAGACACTCACTTCATTCCGCCGGCGTCACCAGATCAAGCCCGTTCAAGCCCGCCCGGCAGAAGACGCAAACCGTCTTCTGCGTGCGACGACGCGAGGTCACCGAGCCATGAAGACACATGATCAGCACGGCAGAGGACGTACCGGCCCCCGCCTGAGGGGGATACGGCTCCTGGCCGCGGGCGCCGCCGCCCTCGTCCTCACGGCCGGGCTCGCGACCCCCCTCGCTCCGGCCGCGCCGCAGGCCCACGCCGCGGAGAGCGCGCAGGGCAAGAAGGGCAAGAAGGTCCTCACGGTCGCCGTCGCGCAGAGCGTCGACTCGCTCAGCCCCTTCCTGGCGGGACGACTGCTCAGCACGAGCGTCCACCGGCTGATGTACGAGTACCTGACCAACTACGACGCCAAGGACGCCCACGTCGTCCCGGCCCTGGCCACCAAGTGGGAGTCGTCGCCGGACAAGCTGACCTGGACGTACACGATCCGCTCCGACTCCAAGTGGTCGGACGGACAGCAGGCCACCGCCGAGGACGCGGCGTGGACGTTCAACAAGATGATGACCGACGAGGGCGCTGCCACCGCCAACGGCAACTTCGTCACCAACTTCGCCGAGGTCACCGCGCCCAGCCCCACCCAGCTGGTGATCCGGCTGAAGAAGCCGCAGGCCACGATGACCGCGCTGGACGTGCCGATCGTGCCCAAACACGTCTGGGAGAAGGTCACCGACTTCTCCAAGTTCAACAACGACAAGAGCTTCCCGATCGTCGGGAACGGGCCGTTCATCCTGACCGACTACAAGCCCGACAGCTACGTGCGGCTGGAGGCCAACAAGGACTTCTGGCGAGGCGCGCCGAAGTTCGACGAGTTGGTCTTCCGGTACTACAAGGACCAGGACGCCGCCGTCGCCGCGCTGCGCAAGGGCGAGGTCTCCTTCGTGGCCGGCTCGCCGGCCCTGACGCCCGCCCAGGCCGCCTCGCTCAAGAGCGAGAAGGACATCCACGTCAACGAGGGCCCCGGCCGCCGCTTCTACGCCCTCGCCACCAACCCGGGCGCCCAGGCCAGGAACGGCAAGAAGTTCGGTGACGGCGACCCGTCCCTGCTGGACGAGCGGGTGCGGCACGCGCTGTTCATGGCGGTGGACCGGCAGACCATCGTGGACAAGGTCTTCCAGGGCCACGCTGCGGAGGGCCAGGGCTACATCCCGCCGCGCTACGAGTCGTACTTCTGGAAGCCGTCGGCGGACCAGGAGCTGGCGTACGACCCGGCGAAGGCCGCCCAGCTCCTCGACGAGGCGGGCTACAAGGAGAACGCGGACGGCAAGCGCGTCGGCAAGGACGGCAAGCCGCTGAACTACCGCGTGCTGTGCCACGCCACCGACCCCAACGACAAGGCGGTCGGCAAGTACCTCCAGGAGTGGTGGGGCAAGCTCGGCATCGGGGTCGAGCTCAGCTGCCTGGACAACGTGACCGATCCATGGCTCGCGGGCAAGTACGACCTCGCCTTCGACGGCTGGTCGGTCAACCCGGACCCCGACTACGTACTCTCCATCCACACCTGCGCCGCGCTCCCGGCGACCCCGAAGGACACCGGCGCCACCGACAACTTCATCTGCGACAAGACGTACGACGACCTGTACGCCCAGCAGTTGGCCGAGTACGACCCCGCCAAGCGGGCGGACCTGGTCAAGCAGATCGAGTCGCGGCTGTACGACCTCGGGTACATGAACGTCATGGCCTATCCGAACGCCGTCGAGGCCTACCGCACGGACCAGATCGAGTCGATCACCACCATGCCGGCCAAGGCGGGCAACATCTACGGGCAGGACGGCTACTGGAGCTGGTGGTCGGCCGTTCCGGCGAACTCCGACGATTCCTCGGGCGGTTCCACGTCGACGGGCGTCATCATCGGGATCGTGGGGGGCGTCGTCGTCCTCGGCGGCCTCGCGACGCTCTTCGCGGTGCGCCGCCGGGCGACGGCTGAAGACCGCGAATAGGCAGTGAGCGCACATGACCGCTGAAGCGACACCCGCGCTGGTCGAAGGGCCCGCCGCCGATCCGGGCAAGTCCGGGCCGGCGGCGGGCCGCGGGCCACGGGCGCGGACCGGTACCGCGTATCTGCGGTACGCGGCGGGCAAGCTGGCCGGTGCGGCCGTGTCACTGCTCGCCGTCCTCGTCACCAGTTTCTTCCTCTTCCGGCTGATCCCGGGCGACCCGGTGAAGTTCATGACCGCCGGCCGGCCCGTCTCCGCGCAGCAGCTCGCCGCCTACCGGCGGGAGTTCGGGCTCGACCTGCCGATGTGGCGGCAGTTCACGGACTACTGCGGCAAGGCGCTGACCGGGGATCTGGGGACCTCGTACCAGTTCCGCACGCCGGTCATCGACAAGATCACCGAGGCGCTGCCGAACACCCTGCTGCTGACCGGTACTGCCTTCGTGCTCTACACCGCGCTCGGGGTCCTCCTCGGCACGCGTTCCGCCTGGCGGCACGGCGGGCTCGGCGACCGCCTCAACACGGGGCTGGCACTGACGCTCTACTCGATTCCCGCGTTCTGGCTGGGGCTGCTGCTCATCATCGTGCTCTCGGTCGGCGTGGGCCCCATCCCGGGCCTGTTCCCGACCGGGGGCATGGAGTCGGGCGGCAAGGAGGGCTTCGCGTACGTCCTCGACGTCGCCCACCACCTCGTACTGCCGGTGGTGACGCTGGTCGCGGTCGAGTACGGGCAGACCTTGCTGGTCACGCGGTCGGCGCTGCTGGACGAGATGGGCAGCGACTATCTGACGACCGCGCGCGCCAAGGGCCTGCGCGACGACCTCGTACGACGGCGGCACGCCGTACCGAACGCGCTGCTGCCGACCGTGACGCTGATCTTCGTCAATCTGGGGCGGACGGTCGCGGGAGTGATCCTCGTCGAGACCGTGTTCTCCTGGCCGGGTCTGGGCGGGCTGTTCTACCAGGCGCTGAGCGTGCCCGATCTGCCGCTGGTGCAGGGGCTGTTCTTCGTCTTCGCCGCGGCGGTGATCGTGATGAACACCCTCGCCGACGTCCTGTATCCGCTGCTCGACCCGAGGGTGGGCCGATGACCACCGACACCGCCACCACCACCGCCGGCCCGGACCAGGCGCCCGGCTCCGGCCCCGGCCCCCGCGCGCTCGCCCGGCAGCGTCGCCGGGCCTCGGTCGTCCGCTTCTGGCGGCAGTACCGGACGCACCGGGCGGGCCTGGTGGGCCTCGCCGCCCTCGTGCTGTGCGCGCTGGTCGCGCTGACCGCGCCGTTGACCGTCGGGGCGGACGTGCAGAGCGTGACCGACGCGCCCGGCAGGCCGCTGGAGAGTCCGAGCGCCCGCTTCCCGCTGGGCACCGACCAGTTCGGAAGGAACCTGCTGGGCCTGCTGATCTGGGGCTCGCGCGTCTCTCTGCTGGTCGGACTGCTCGCCGCCGTCCTGTCGGTGGCCATCGGCGCGGTCATCGGCATCACCGCCGGGCACTTCCGCGCCTGGTACGCCACCGTGATGATGCGGATCACCGACTGGTTCCTGGTGATGCCGACGCTGGTGCTCGCCATCGCGCTGGCCACCGTGATGTCCCGCTCACTGGGCACGATCATCCTGGCGATCGGCGTCACCACCTGGCCGACCACCGCCCGTCTGGTACGGGCGCAGACGCTGGCGGTGGAGTCACGGCCGTACATCGAGCGGGCCATGGCGCTCGGCGGCGGCCACTGGCACGTGATGTCCCGGCATGTGCTGCCCAACGTCATGCCGCTGGTGCTCGCCCAGACCACCCTGATCATCTCCTCGGCGATCCTGGCGGAGGCGACGCTCGCCTTCCTCGGGCTCGGCGACCCGACCGTGGTCTCCTGGGGCGGGCTGCTCCAGGACGCGCGCGAGGCCGGCGCGGTCAGCTCCGGCGACTGGTGGTACCTGGTGCCGCCGGGCATCGCCATCGCGGTCGTCGCGCTGGCGTTCACCCTGTGCGGGCGGGCCGTCGAGGCCGTTCTCAACCCCAGGCTGGGGGTGTCCCGTTGAACCTGCTCGAGGTGCGCGACCTGGAAGTGACGTATCCGTCGGGGGCGGCCGCGGTGCGCGGGGTGGACCTCGCGCTCGCGTCCGGCGAGAAGCTCGGTATCGCGGGCGAGTCCGGCTGCGGCAAGTCCACGCTGGCGCTGGCGCTGCTGCGGCTGCTGCCGGCCGGGACCCGGGTCGGCGGCGAGATCCTGCTCGACGGCGAGGACGTGCTGGCCATGAAGTGGGGCCAGGTGCGGGCGGTGCGCTGGGCGGGGGCGTCGATCGTCTTCCAGGGCGCGATGCACTCGCTCAACGCCGTGCACCGCGTCGGCGACCAGATCGCCGAGCCGATCCTGCTGCACCGCAGGGCGACGGCGGCGGGCGCGCGGAAGAAGACCGGTGAACTGCTGGAGCAGGTGGGGCTGCCGGCCGCGCGGGCCGGCGCCTACCCGCACGAGTTGTCCGGCGGTCAGCGGCAGCGCGTGATGATCGCGATGGCGCTGGCCTGCGACCCGCGGCTGGTCATCGCCGACGAGCCCACCACCGCGCTCGACGTGATGATCCAGGCGCAGATCCTGCGCCTGATCGAACGGCTCGTGAGCGAGCAGGACCTGGGCCTGCTCATGATCAGCCACGACCTCGCCGTGCTGGCCGACACCTGCGACCGGCTGGCGGTCATGTACGCGGGCCGCGTGGTGGAGGAGGGCCCGGCCCGGCAGGTCTACGAGGACGCCAGGCATCCCTACGGCAGGGCCCTGTCGGAGGCGTTCCCCCGCATCGGCGACCCGGCGTCCCGCTTCGCTCCCCGTGGTCTGGCGGGCGATCCACCGGACCCGTCCGCCGTTCCCTCCGGCTGCGCCTTCCACCCCCGCTGCCCGGTCGCCCTCGACCTGTGCGGCACCCGGGACCAGTTCCTGAGGGATGCGGGCCCGCGCCGGCGGGCGGCCTGCGTCCACGTGGACGCGCGGGCGGGGGCGCCGGAAGCGGAGACGACGGAGGACGACGTGAGGAGCAGCACGCCATGACCACATCCTCGCTGCTGAGCGTCGAGGGGCTGCGGGTCGTGTTCCCGGGCCGGCACGGCGGGTCCGCGGCCCGGGCCGTGGACGGGGTCGACCTCGACATCCGGCGCGGCGAGATCGTGGCGCTGGTCGGCGAGTCGGGCTGCGGCAAGACGACCCTGGCCCGCTCCCTGCTCGGTCTGGTGCCGCCGACCGCGGGCCGCGTCACGTTCGACGGTGCCCCGCTCGACTACTCCTCCCGCGCGCTGAAGGCGTACCGCAAGCGGGCCCAACTGGTGCTCCAGGACCCGAGCGGCTCGCTCAACCCGCGGCACACGGTGTACGACGCCGTGGCCGAGGGGCTGCGCGTCCACGGGTACCGCGGGGACGAGCGGGCGGCGGTCGCCGGGGCCCTGGCGCGGGCGGGGCTGCGGCCGCCCGAGCGCTTCTTCCTGCGCTACCCGCACGAGTTGTCCGGGGGTCAGCGCCAGCGCGTGGTCATCGCGGGCGCCCTGGTGCTGGAGCCCGAACTCGTGGTCGCCGACGAGCCGGTGGCCTCCCTGGACGCCTCGGTGCGCGGCGAGATCCTCGCCCTGCTGCTGCGGCTGCGCGCCGAACTCGGCCTGTCCGCGCTGGTGGTGACGCACGACCTGGGGCTGGCCTGGAACATCGCCGACCGGGTCGCGGTGATGTACCTCGGCCGGATCGTGGAGACCGGCGAGGTGGAGCAGGTCCTGACCGCTCCCCGGCACCCGTACACCCAGGCCCTGCTGTCCGTACTGCCCGAGGCGCCCGGAGATCCCGTCGTCCTGGCGGGCGAGCCCCCGGATCCGTCCCGGATCCCCTCCGGCTGCCGCTTCCACGTCCGCTGCCAGATCCTGGCGAGCGGCGAGGCCGAGCGGGCGGGCGTCGCGCACGCGTGCCGCGGCCGGGACCTGGAGATCCTGGGCGGGGGCGGGGAGGCACAGGTGGCGTGCCACTGGGCACGTGCCGTGACCGTGCCCGCGGAAGAGGCAGGGGCGCAGACGGAGGCAGAGGCGTAGGCCGGTCGCCGGTCGCCGGTCGCCGGTCGCCGGTCGCCGGTCGCCGGTCGCCGGTCGCCGGTCGCCGGTCGCCGGTCGCCGGTCGCCGGTCGCCGAGGGAGGCTACCGGCCGCTGAGCGGCCTGCGCTCCCGCTACGCCGTCTTCGCGTCCGTCGCAACGATCCGCCGGCACTTCTCGACGTCCTCGGCCATCGTCTCCAGGAATGCCTCCAGCGAGTCGAACTTCGCCTGGCCGCGGACGAAGTCCAGGAAGTCGACGCCGACGTGCAGGCCGTACAGATCGAGGCCCACCCTGTCGATGGCGTACGCCTCCACCGTGCGTTCGGTGCCGTCGAACTGCGGGTTCGTGCCCACGGAGATCGCGGCGGGCATGACCTCGCCCTGGGCGTGCAGATAACCGGCGTAGACGCCGTCGGCGGGGATCGCGGTGTGCGGGAGGGTCTCGACGTTGGCCGTGGGGAAGCCGAGCTCGCGGCCGCGCTGGGCGCCGCGGACCACGACGCCCTCGACCCGGTGCGGGCGGCCCAGGATCTCCCGGGCGCCCTGGACGTCGCCCTCGGCGACCAGGCGGCGGGTCAGGGTCGAGGAGAACGGCTCGCCGCCGCCCGCCTCTCCGGTGACGTACAGGTCGACGACCTCGACCTCGAAGTCGTAGGTCTTGCCCTGTTCGACCAGGAACTCGACGTTGCCGGCCGCCTTGTGCCCGAAGCGGAAGTTCGGGCCCTCGACGACCGCTTTGGCGTGCAGCTTGTCGACCAGCACCTTGACCACGAAGTCGGCCGGGGACAGCTTCGAGAACTCGGCGGTGAAGGGCAGGACGAGGACCGCGTCCACGCCCAGTCCGGCCATCAGCTCGGCACGGCGGTGGTGCGGGGCGAGCAGCGGCGGGTGGCTGCCGGGACGCACGACCTCGCTGGGGTGCGGGTCGAAGGTGACGACGACGGCCGGGACGCCCAGTTGGCGGGCGCGGTCCACGGCGTGCTCGATGATCAGCTGGTGTCCGCGGTGGACTCCGTCGTAGGAGCCGATGGTGACGACGCTGCGCCCCCAGTCCTGGGGGATGTCCTCCAAGCCACGCCAGCGCTGCACTGTGACCGCTCCTCGTCGAACCCGTGTCCGTGTTGTCTCGGGTTGTCCTAGTTGTTCTTGCTGCCTTGTCCGCAGGTCTAAGGGTGCCATGCCCGGCGGTCGCCGCCTGCATCGGTACGGGGGCTGTGATCGGGCGCACGTCGTCGGGCGAGGACGGGGGCGTCGTCGACGGAGAAGGGTGCGCGGTCAGGCCGGGACGGATACGCCCGCCATGTTCTCGATCATCCGGCGGGCGCTGGGACCCACCACCACGGCCCAGTCCCCTGGCGCGTCGGTCAGCCAGCCGGCCACGCGGTCGGCGAAACCGGGCACGTTCCGGCCCAGCTCCACCAGGCCCCGGTCGAACACGGCCGCGCCCTCGGGGGTGCGGATAAGGAGCAGGCCGACGCGGTGGACGAGGCCGCGCAGGTCCTCCTCGGCGGTGGAGGCGGCGGCGCGCAGCACCGCGTCCAGGACGGCCGGGGCGCCCTCGTGGGCCAGCAGGAAGTCGAGCAGCTCCCGGCGCAGCGGGCGGGAGGCCGGGGTGCCGGGGGCGGCGAGCACGGCGGCCAGCGCGGAACGCAACCGCTCCGGGCCGCCGAGCTCCCGATGGCCCCGGTCACCGGGGCCCTCGCCCTCACCTCCGTCGTCCCCCTCCCCGCCGCCGTCGAGGAGGCCTGCGACCAGGGGGAACAGCACCGAGCGGGCGGCGGGGTCGTCGTCCAGGCGGTGGTCGACGTACGCCGCCACCGGCCCGGCAGCCTCCGGGTGCCGTGTCACCGCCTCGCGGACCAGGACGGCGACCCGGCGGGCGAGCGCCGGTGTGGCGACGTCGCCCAGGGCGCGCAGGACCTCACCGATACCGGTGCCCCGGCGCAGGCACGCGCCGATGGCGGCGAGGACTGCCTGGGGGTGGGTGGTCAGGGCGAGCGCCAGCGTGCTCGGCGGCAGGTGCGGGTCGCCCGCCGCGAAGTGCCGCAGCGCCCGCGGCAGATGGCGGGCGCGGGTGTGCGGATCCCGGACGAGGAGGGCGAGCGCGCCGCCGTGCAGGGCGGAGTCGGCGGGATGGTCGAGCAGGGTGAGGGCGGCGTGGCGCAGCAGTTCGCGGTCGGCCTCGGTGCGTGCCCGGGGCGCGGTGCGCAGGCCGTACGTCAGGGCCGCCGCCCTCAGCGCCGGGCGGTCGTCGTGCGCCCACCGGTCCACGGCCCGGCACAGCGCGGACGGCTCCTCCTCGGCGAGTACGGCCAGCAGTTCCTCGGCGCGCGGGTGGGCGCACCCGGCCAGCGTGTCGGTGAGGTCGTCCGGGGCGCGGTCGCGGTGGGTGTGGAGCAGGGCCTGGGCGGCCGTGGCCACGGTGGCGTGCGGCGCGGCGGGCAGCGGGCGCTCGTCGTCGAACCAGCGCGTGAGGTGCGGTTGCACGGCGGCGGGGTCGGCGGTGAGGAGGCGCGCGACGGCGTCCAGGTACCGGGACGGGCGGCGGGGTCCGCCGCTCGCGCCGTGGGTGTCCCTCGATGCGCCGTCGGCGAGGAGGAGGCGCCTGAACAGGTCGCAGCGGTCGGCGTCCGACAAGTGCAGAGCGGTCCAGAAACCAGGCCCGAAGCCGGGCGGCACGGGCAGGTCGCACTGCTGCCACACCACGATCCGCTCGGCGAGCAGCCGCAGCACGCGGAGGTACGGTGTCGCGTCCGCCACGCGCAGCAGTACGGCGGCGAGAAGGCGGGACGCCCACCAGGAGTGCGGGTCGGTGTCGAGGGCGCACAGCAACTCCTCGAGCCGGACGGCGAGTCGGCGTGTGCCGTGCTGGCGGGCCAGGAGAAGCAGGGCCTGGGCGACGGGTCCGATGCGGTGGTGCGGAACGGACTGCGGGTGGCGTGGCGTGCCAGGTGTGTGCCGCCGGTGGACCAGGACGCGCAGGGCCTCGTCCAGGTCGAGGTGGGTGCCCTGGATCCAGTCGGCGAGCTCCTCGTGCGCGAAGCGGTAGCCGTCGCCCGCCGGGACGAGGAGGCCCTCGGTGAGAACGGCCGCCGCCCAGCCGGTGCCGCCGCCGAGGCGGGCCGGGGCGGATCCGCGGGGGAACAGCTCCTCGAACGCCGCCCGGTCCAGTTCCCCCTGGCCGAGGCTGCGGCGGGCGGCCTCGTGCACCTGGCCGGAGACCTTCGCCGCCAGACGCCGTACCGCGGTGCCGCGCAGACCGTTCTCCGCGGCGAGACGGACGGCGATGCGCAGGCACATCAGGTCCAGGTGGGCGGCGAGGACGTCGTCACGGTCGAGCGGGGGGTGGTCGGGGGCGCCGGGGAGCGCGGCGCGCACCTCCGCCAGAAGCCGGAGGGTGAGCGGGTGGCGGGCGGCGGCGTCCACCAGTGCGCCGTCCGGGATGCCGTGGCGGGCACGGGCCTCGTGGGCCTCGGCGGGGGTGAGGCCGCCGAGGGGCAGGCACGGCGGCAGATGGCCGGTGCCGCCGCCCGTACCTGCCCCCGCCGTGACCGGGGAGTGGAGCAGGTCCGCCGGGAATCGCGCTCCCGCCGCCTCCCAGTACGCCTCCCGGCACGCCACCACCAGCCGCGCCCCCGTGCCGCGCAGCCACCGTGCGGTTCCCTCGATCCACTCGGGGAGCCGGTCGGCCAGAGCGGGCGGCATCTCCTCGGGGCCGTCGAGGAGGATCAGGAGGGAACGGCCGTGGGCGCGGGCGAGGCGTGCGACGCGTTCCGTGGTGAGGTCGGTGAGTTCGGTGGGCAGGGGCGACCGGGCGGACGCGACGATCCGGGCCGCCCGGTCCAGCGCCCGGCCCACCGCGTCCGCGACCGAGGCGTCGGTGGCCAGCAGGTCGGCCCCGCGCAGCCACAGGGTGGGCGCGGGCGAACCGCCGCCGGCACGACGGCCGGCCAGCGCGGCGAGCTCCGTCGTACGGCCGCTTCCGGAGTCCCCGACGAGCCCGAGCACGGCGGCCCGGCTGGCACCGAACGCTGCCAGCTCCCCCGCAACGGCGGCGCGTTCGACCGGTCCGGCGGGCGATCCGGGCCCGCACGGTCCCCGGTGGAGGGACGGCAGGGCGCCGGCGGGGCCGTCCTGGGCCAGGGAGGTGGCCGTGAGTTCGAGGACCGCCGCCAGGTTCAGGTCGGGGCCGTAGGCGGCGACCGTGGCCGCGTTGCGGCTGAGGAGGTCGGCCAGGGGGCCCTCGCAGGGGCGGCGCAGCGGTACCGCGAAGCCGGCGTCGCCACAGCCGGACTCCAGGGCCGTGCCGAGGACGGCGACCACCGTGCCGGTCGTCATGTCGAGGACCGGTCCCCCGGCGGCCCCGCCGCCCAGCCGGAGCGCGTCGCGGCCCGCCGTGCCGACCGCCAACTCCGTGACGTCGTCGAGGAGATGGGAGCTGTCCGCGGCCGTGTACGTCACCGTGGCCGCGCCGAGCACGCGGGCCTCGCGCCAGCGGTCGGCCGCGAACCGGACGTAGGTGCCGCTGCGGACGCCGTCCCGCACGGTGACGGGAAGCGGCTCCACGCCGAGGCCCTCGGTGCGGATGAGGGCCAGGTTCAGGGCGGGCAGCGCGATGATCGCGTCGGCCGTCACCACGCAGGAGCGCTCGCCCGCGCCGGGAGCGTGCAGCACGAGCCGGGACAGTCCGTCGACGGCCTCGTGGCTGGTGATCACCGTGCCCCGGTGGTCGGCCGCGAAGCCGGTGCCGCGCGGCCGTCCCGCCAGGTCGCGGATGCGGACCAGGGAGCGGTCCAGAGCGCGGTCCCGGGCTTCCGCAGGCGCCCGCCGCCGGATCGTGCCGTCCGGTTCCTGCCGGCTCCCGGCCGGCCGGAGCGCATGGCGGCCGGGGAGGGATCCCTGTGGTCCATGCGCCTGTGTGGATTCATGGAGGCCCCGCCCCGCCATGCCCGAACCTCCCCGCTGTACCGCCGTGCCTGCCCTCGACGGTAGGCGGCGGATGATCAGCGGGACAGGCCGAGCGGCGAACGCGCCCCCCTGCACTCCCCCGGTTCACTCCGAGCGCCCGCACGGCCGGGTGAATGGGCGCGTGCCGCTGGATAAAGCTCATGGGTGGGGGAACCGAGGGGGGACGGGACCGTGGAGCGGCGGCTGAGGAACACCCTCTATTCGCCGCTCCACGGGCGCCGCTCCACGGGCACCGCCGCGCGCGGTCAGCCGAAGACGGCCAGGCTCTTGGCCTTGCCCCGCTGCTCCTCCACGAGCGCGAGGAGACCGCCGTCGGGGCCGTAGACGGCCACGGCACCGGCGCCCGCGTACTCGTCGGGCACCTCCAGCCGTACGCCGTTGATGAGCAGCCGGGCGCGCCGGGCGTCGACGTCCCAGCGGGGGAACGCCGCGGCGGCCGCCTCGCCGATCGGCATCACGGTCAGCTCCTGCTGGAGCTGGTCCAGCGTCCTGGCGGAGTCCAGTTTGTACGGACCGACGCGGGTGCGGCGCAGCGCGGTGAGGTGGCCGCCGACGCCGAGGTCGGCGCCCAGGTCGCGGGCGAGGGCGCGGATGTAGGTGCCGGAGGAGCAGACCACGGACACCACCAGGTCGAGCACGGGGGTGCCGTCGTCGGCGACGGCGTCGCGGATGTCGTGGACGGTGAAGGAGGAGACGGTCACCGGCCGGGCCGGGATCTCGAACTCCTCGCCCTCCCGGGCCCGCTTGTACGACCGCACGCCGTTGATCTTGATGGCGCTGACCTTGGACGGCACCTGCATGATGTCGCCGGTCAGCTTGGCGACGACGGCGTCGACGGCGTCCCGGGTGACCTTGGAGGCGTCCGTGGCGGAGATGATCTCGCCCTCGGCGTCGTCGGTGATCGTGTTCTGGCCGAGCCGGACGGTGCCGAGGTACTCCTTCTCGGTCAGCGCGAGGTGGCCGAGGAGCTTGGTGGCCTTCTCCACACCGAGCACGAGCACACCGGTCGCCATGGGGTCGAGGGTGCCCGCGTGGCCGATCCGGCGGGTCCTGGCGATGCCGCGCATCTTGGCCACGACGTCGTGCGAAGTGAAGCCCGACGGCTTGTCGACGATGACGAGGCCGTCGGGCGGGGTGGGCTTGCTGGTCATGCGGTGGTGTCGTCCGTCCCGTCGTCGGACCCCGGCTTCTTGTACGGGTCCGCCTCACCGGCGTACGTGGCACCGGCGGACGTCTCGCGCACCTTCGCGTCGGAGGCGCGGGCCTTGTCGAGGAGGTCCTCGATGTTCCGGGCGGTGTCCGGCAGGGCGTCCGCGACGAAGGCGAGGGTCGGGGTGAACTTCACTCCGGCCGCCCGGCCGACCTCGGAGCGCAGAATGCCCTTGGCGCTCTCCAGGCCCGCGGCCGCGGCGTTCCGCTCCTCTTCGTCTCCGTAGACGGTGTAGAAGACGGTCGCCTCCCGCAAGTCACCCGTGACCCGGGTGTCCGTGATGGTGACGTGCGAGCCGAGCCGCGGGTCCTTGATCCCGCGCTGCAGCTTCTGGGCCACCACCTCTCGGATGAGGTCCGCCAGCCTTTTCGCCCGCGCGTTGTCGGCCACTGGTCCGTCTCCCGTTCTTTCTTCTTCTGCTTGTGCGGTGTGGATGGTGCGGTGGGGTGCGGTCTAGTCGTCCTCGCCGTGGAAGCGGCGTCTGACGGACAGCAGCTCCACCTCGGGACGGCCGGCGACCAGCCGTTCGCACCGGTCCAGCACGTCGGTCAGGTGCGTCGCGTCGCCGGAGACCGCGGCGAGACCGATGACGGCCCGCCGGTGGAGGTTCGTGTGGTCCACCTCCGCCGCGCTCACCGCGTACTTGCGCTGGAGCTCGGCGACGATCGGGCGGACGACGGAACGCTTCTCCTTCAGCGAGTGGACGTCGCCGAGGAGCAGGTCGAAGGACAGAGTCCCCACGTACATGTGTGTGCCCGGGTTGCCCGCCGGTACGGGGTCGATGGTCCTGCCCTCTCGGTGGGCAGGGACATCAAGAACGGTACCGCGAACCCCGCCGGTGACTCGACGGGGTTTTCCGCGGCCCAGGTGGGACGGGGGTTTCCCGCTCCGGGGTGAGCGTGGCTTCGCGCCCCGCACGGCTCGCGGGGCCCTGGGCCCGGCGGCCCCGGACACGGCCGTGCCGGCCGACGGGAGTGGTCCCGCCGGCCGGCACGGGTGTCTGCGGCGTTACGCCCGCGGCTTCTCGCGGAGCTCGTACGTCGCGATGACGTCGTCGACCTTGATGTCGTTGAAGTTTCCGAGGTTGATACCACCCTCGTAGCCTTCGCGGATCTCGGTGACGTCGTCCTTGAAGCGGCGCAGACCCTCGATGTTGAGGTTCTCCGCGATGACCTTGCCGTCGCGCAGGAGGCGTGCCTTGCTGTTGCGCTTGACCTCGCCGGAGCGGATGAGCACACCGGCGATGTTGCCCAGCTTGGACGAACGGAAGACCTCGCGGATCTCCGCCGTGCCGAGCTCGACCTCCTCGTACTCGGGCTTGAGCATGCCCTTGAGGGCCGCCTCGATCTCCTCGATCGCCTGGTAGATGACCGAGTAGTACCGGACGTCCACGCCCTCGCGCTCGGCCATCTGCGCGGCACGCCCGGCGGCGCGCACGTTGTAGCCGATCACGATGGCGTCGGAGCCCATGGCCAGGTCGATGTCCGACTCCGTGACCGCACCCACACCGCGGTGCAGGACACGGATGTCGACCTCTTCGCCGACGTCGAGCTGGAGCAGCGAGGACTCGAGGGCCTCGACCGCACCGGACGCGTCGCCCTTGATGATGAGGTTGAGCTGCTGGACCTCGCCGGCCTTGAGCACCTTGTCCAGGTCCTCGAGCGACACGCGGCGGACGCGCTTGGCGAACGCGGCGTTGCGCTCACGGGCGGCGCGCTTCTCCGCGATCTGACGGGCCGTACGGTCCTCGTCCACCACGATGAAGTTGTCGCCCGCACCCGGGACGTTGGTCAGACCCAGGACCTGCACCGGCGTCGACGGGCCGGCCTCGGCCACGTTGTTGCCGTTGTCGTCGAGCATCGCCCGGACTCGGCCGTACGCGTCGCCGACCACCATGGTGTCGCCGACCCGCAGCGTGCCTCGCTGGACGAGCACCGTCGCCACGGCACCGCGGCCGCGGTCGAGGCGGGACTCGATCGCGATGCCCTGCGCGTCCTGCTTCGGGTTGGCCCGCAGGTCGAGCGAGGCGTCGGCGGTCAGGACGACCGCTTCCAGCAGCGAGTCGATGTGCAGACCCTGCTTGGCGGAGATGTCGACGAACATCGTGTCGCCGCCGTACTCCTCGGCCACCAGGCCGTACTCGGTCAGCTGACCGCGCACCTTGGTCGGGTCGGCGCCCTCGACGTCGATCTTGTTGACCGCGACCACGATCGGGACGTCGGCCGCCTTGGCGTGGTTGAGCGCCTCGACCGTCTGCGGCATGACGCCGTCGTTGGCCGCGACGACCAGGATGGCGATGTCCGTCGACCGGGCACCGCGGGCACGCATGGCGGTGAACGCCTCGTGACCCGGGGTGTCGATGAAGGTGATCGCCCGGTCCTCGCCGTTGACCTCGGTCGCGACCTGGTAGGCACCGATGTGCTGGGTGATGCCGCCGGCCTCGCCCGCGATGACGTTCGTCTTGCGGATGGCGTCGAGCAGTCGGGTCTTTCCGTGGTCGACGTGGCCCATGACGGTGACGACCGGCGGGCGGACGACCAGGTCGTCCTCGCCGCCCTCGTCCTCGCCGAACTCCAGGTCGAAGGACTCGAGCAGCTCGCGGTCCTCCTCCTCGGGGCTGACGATCTGAACCTGGTAGTTCATCTCGTCGGCGAGGAGCTGGAGCGTCTCGTCGGACACGGACTGCGTGGCCGTGACCATCTCGCCCAGGTTCATCATGACCGCGACGAGCGACGCCGGGTTGGCGTTGATCTTCTCCGCGAAGTCGGTGAGCGACGCACCGCGCGACAGGCGAATGGTCTCGCCGTTGCCGCGAGGCAGCATCACGCCGCCGACCGACGGGGCCTGCATGGCCTCGTACTCCTGGCGCCTCTGCCGCTTCGACTTGCGGCCGCGACGCGCGGGACCGCCGGGACGGCCGAAGGCGCCCTGCGTGCCACCACGGCCACCGGGACCACCCGGACGACCGCCGAAGCCGGGACGGCCACCGCCGCCACCGCCGAAGCCGCCACCGCCGCCGGGACGACCGGCGAAACCGCCGCCGCCACCGGGACGACCGGCACCGCCGCCGCCACCGGGACGACCGGCGAAACCGCCGCCGCCACCGGGACGACCGGCACCGCCGGGACGACCCGCACCACCCGGGCCACGGCCGCCGGGGCCGGGACGCGGGCCGGCAGCGGGACGCTGCGGCATCATGCCGGGGTTCGGGCGCGGACCGCCCGGACCGGGACGCGGACCGCCCTGCGGACGGGGCATCGAGCCCGGGGTCGGGCGCGGACCGCCCGGAGCCTGCGGACGCGGACCGCCGCCCTGGGCACCGGGACCCTGCGGACGCGGACCGGCGCCGGGAGCACCGGGGCCGCCGGGCCGCTGGCCCTGCGGACGCGGCGCCTGGGGACGCGCCATGCCGGTGGAGCCACCGGAGGTGAAGGGGTTGTTGCCCGGACGCGGACCGGCCGGACGGGCGCCCGGACGCGGACCCTGGCCACCGGGGCGCGCGGCACCCTGGCCCGGACGCTGACCCTGGCCCTGGCCGGGACGGCCACCGGGCTTGGGGGCACCCGGACGGGCGCCGGGCTTCGGCGCGGCCGGCGACGGAGCCGACGGCGGAGCGGTGAACTCCGGCGTGGTGGGCGCGGCCGGAGCCGGACGCGGCGCGGGCTTGGGACCCGGCACCGGACGCGGGCCGGGGGTCGGCGCGGACGCCGACGGGGCCGCGGGCTGCTGCGCCGGGGAGGGCTTGGGCGCGGCCGGCGGCTTGGGCGCAGCCGGACGCTCCCCCGCCGCCTTGACGACGCGGGAGGGACCCCCGGCCTGCGCCGGAGACGGCGCGGCGGGCCTGGGGGCGGCCTTCCTCGGGGCACCCGGCTTCGCGGCGGACCTGCCGCTGCCGTTGCCCTGCTGGAAGGCGTCAGTCAGTTTGCGTACTACGGGCGCCTCGATCGTCGAGGACGCCGATCGGACGAATTCACCGAGTTCCTGGAGCTTGGCCATGACGACCTTGCTCTCCACACCGAACTCCTTGGCGAGTTCGTAGACCCGGACCTTAGCCACTTCGCTCCTTTGAGGTCCGGGTTGCGGCCGGACCGTCGCTAGTTCATGGGCGTACTCATCGCGTACTCATCGAGTGCTCATCGCAATCTCGACCTGCTTTCGACTCGCGAGGTACCAGGCCGCACGGGGGCTTCCGTACGGACGTCTTTCCTTGCCGTGTTGCCTCAGCAACCTTGTGCCTGCTCGACGTACCGGCGCAACGCCATTACGTCGAGCGGTCCCGGGACGCGGAGCGCCCGCGGAAACGCCCGGCGGCGCACCGCCTGGTCGAGACAGACCGGGGCGGGGTGTACATACGCACCCCGGCCGGGCAGCGTACCGCGAGGATCGGGGACGCACTTACCCTCGACCGCCACGGTGCGCAATAGTTCGATCTTGGCCGCTCGCTCCCGGCATCCCACACAAGTACGCTCAGGGCATGCGCGGGCACGCGTCCGGCCAGACACAGCTAAGTCTACCTCCCCGCACCGACCTCACCCCTGCGGGGCAAAGATCGAACGGCTGTTGTCGTATTCCGAGCGACCTGCGGCCCGGATCTATTCCCCCCGGACGGGTGAACTCCCCCGCGGTCCTGCCCGGACGCCCGCTCGGAGGGCTACTCGGGGGCCTGCTCGGTGTCCGGGCGGATGTCAATCCTCCAGCCGGTGAGCCGGGCCGCCAGCCGGGCGTTCTGGCCCTCCTTGCCGATCGCCAGCGACAGCTGGTAGTCGGGCACGGTCACGCGGGCGGACCGGGCGGCCATGTCCACGACCTCCACCTTGGAGACGCGGGCCGGCGACAGCGCGTTCGCCACCATCTCGGCCGGGTCGTCCGACCAGTCGACGATGTCGATCTTCTCGCCGTTCAGCTCACCCATCACATTGCGCACCCGGCCGCCCATGGGGCCGATGCAGGCGCCCTTGGCGTTGAGGCCCGAACGGGTGGACCGCACGGCGATCTTGGTGCGGTGACCGGCCTCACGGGCGATCGCGGCGATCTCCACGGAGCCGTCGGCGATCTCCGGGACCTCCAGGGCGAAGAGCTTCTTCACCAGGTTCGGGTGCGTACGGGACAGGGTCACCGAGGGGCCGCGGACGCCCTTGGCCACCCGGACGACGTACGACCGCAGCCGCATGCCGTGCGGGTAGGTCTCGCCGGGGACCTGCTCCTGCACCGGCAGGATGGCCTCCAGCTTGCCGATGTCGACGAGCACGTTCTTCGGGTCGCGGCCCTGCTGGACGACCCCGGTGACGATGTCGCCCTCGCGGCCGGCGTACTCGCCGAGCGTCGCGTCGTCCTCGGCGTCGCGCAGCCGCTGCAGGATGACCTGCTTGGCGGTGGTGGCGGCGATACGGCCGAAGCCGGACGGGGTGTCGTCGAACTCGCGGGCCTCCTGGCCCTCCTCGAGGTCCTGGGGGTCCTCCTTCGCCCACACGGTCACATGCCCGGTCTGCCGGTCGAGCTCCACGCGCGCGTGGCGGCGGCTTCCCTCGGTGCGGTGGTAGGCGATGAGGAGGGCCGACTCGATCGCCTCGACCAGCAGGTCGAAGGAGATCTCCTTCTCTCGTACCAAGCCCCGCAGGGCACTCATGTCGATGTCCACGGCTACGCCTCCTCTTCCTTCTGGTCCTTGCGGTTGAACTCGACCTGCACCCGTGCCCTGACGACGTCCGGGAAACCGAGTCTGCGGGTCGTGGGCTTGCGCCCCTTCACCCCGGGCACTTCGAGGTCGAGGCCTTCGTCGTCGACCCCGAGGATCCTGGCCACCAGCTCGCCGCCGTCGGCCAGCTGGAACTTGGCCAGCCGGCCCGTGGCGCGCACGTAGTGACGGTGTTCCCTGAGGAGGCGCTCCGCGCCCGGGGTGCCGACCTCGAGGGTGTACTCGCCCTCGCCCATCGCGTCCGTCTCGTCGAGCCTCGCCGAGAGCGCACGGCTCACATCGGCGATCCGGTCCAGATCGGCCCCGGTGTCGGAGTCGACGACGACGCGCAGCACACGCTTGCGTCCTACGGAGTCCACGGCGATCTCTTCGAGATCCAGGCCCTGGGAGGTGACGAGCGGTTCCAGCAGTTCCCGCAGCCTCTCGCTCTGGGTGGTGCTCATCCGGGTGACTCCTCGGCCGCGTCTGCTGTTGTGGGGTGGTCGCGTGTCTGGTCAAAGGGTATCCGGTCCGAAGGGGTGTTGCCGTCCACCTGGGCAGCAGCGGTGCCGCTGAGTGATGCGTGCGCGGGGCGCGGGTACCGTGATCACGGGCGAGCCGCCCCTCCCACTTCGTTCACGCACCCGAGGACGTCTGACGTGCCGTTCCCCTCACCTCCGCGCGCCCTGACGGGCCCGCGCAGAAGGAGCCTGCTCGCCTCGGCCGCGGGTGCCGCCCTGCTCGTGGGCTGCTCCACCGGTTCCGACGACTCCGGCGGCACGGGCCAGGCCCCGTCGGCCGCCGAGCGGATGCGCGCGCGTGCGGCTCGCGACAGCGAGGAGCTGGCGCGGCGGTACGACGCGGTGATGGCCGCGCATCCGGCGCTGGCGGAGCGCCTGCGGCCGCTGCGCGCGCACGTCGCGGCGCACGCGGAGGCGTTCGGCGGCACCGCCAAGGCCTCGCCCGGCGCGACGGCCTCGACCACGCCGCCGACGGCCTCGGCCACGCCCCAGGGCTCCGGTTCGCCCGAGGGCTCCAGGGCACCGGCGGGTGCCGAGGCCTCAGGCTCTCCCGCCGCCGGGGAGACCGCGAAGTCCGCCCTGGCCGGGCTCGCCGCCGCCGAGCGTTCCCTGTCCGACCGGCGCACGGCGGCCCTGCTCCAGGCGCCCGGCGAACTGGCCCGTCTGCTGGCCTCGGTGGCGGCGGCCGGTGCCGCGCACGCGTATCTCCTGACGGAAGGTGACAAGTGAGCCAGGTGACGGACCGGCGGCGGCTGGAGGCACTCCAGGCGGCGCTCGCCGCCGAGCACGCGGCCGTGTACGGGTACGGCGTCGTCGGGGGCCGGATCGGCGAGAGCCGGCGGGCCGAGGCGCGGTCGGCGTACGACGCCCACCGGGCGCGGCGGGACGCGCTGGTGCGCGAGGTGCGGGATCTGGGCGGGCAGCCGGTGGCCGCGGCGGCCGCCTACACGCTGCCGTTCCCGGTGCCGGACTCCGCGGCGGCGGTACGGTTCGCCGCCGAGCTGGAGGAACGCGTGGCCGGGGTGTACTCGGACCTGGTCCGGGCGGTCGCGGGCGAGCGGCGGCGGGAGGCCGCCGGGGCGCTGCGCGAGGTGGCGGTCCGGGCGGTGCGCTGGCGCGGGGGGAGCGTAGCCTTCCCTGGTCTCGCCGAACGGGCCGGTGCGGCGGGCACGCCCACGACTTCGGCGGCACCGACGCCGTAGGGCGTACGGATGCCACGGCCGGGCACGGCCGGGAGGATCAGGACGGCGCGGGAGGCGCCCACGGCGCACGGCGACAGCGGAGAACGCGTCCAGGAAGTCAGGAAGGAACGACTCGCGCATGGCTTTCGAACCGCCGCGGCGTCTGGTGCGGGCGCTGGGTGAGACCGCACCGGACGGGGACGACTGGCTGGAGAAGCTGCCCGGACTGGCGCGGCAGGCGGTGGCGCTGCGCGAGCTGACCGTCGAGCGGGTGCAGATGCCCGGCGGACGCAGCAGCCTCGTCGTGCTGGTGCGGACGGCGGACGGGACGCCGGCCGTGCTCAAACTGGCCCCTGCCCGGGCCCGCCCGGAGAGCGAGCGGGCCGCGCTCGCGCACTGGGGCGGGCGGGGGGCCGTGCAACTGCTGGAGGACGGGCCGGCCGGTCCGGTCGAGGGCGTGCTGCTGCTGGAGCGGCTCCATCCGGACGTGTCGGTGCGGTCGCTGCCGGAGGCGCGGGCGCTGCTGGAGGCGGCGGGCACGCTGCGGCGACTGTGGGTCGAACCGCCCACCGGGCACACCTTCGAGACGGTCGAGGAGCGGACCGGGCGGCAGGCCGGGGCGATGCGGGCGAGCGCGGAGGCCGACGCGGAGGTGGCGCCGCTGGTCGAGGCGGCGCTCACGGCCCGCGCGGAACTGCTGGCCGCGCCGCCCGAGCGGCGGCTGCTGCACGGCACGTTCCGGCAGAGCAAGGTGCTCGCCGGGGACCGGATGCCGTGGCTGGCCGTGGGCCCGGACCCGGTGGTCGGCGAGGCCGCCTTCGACCTGGCGCGGCTGGTCCGCGACCGGGTGGAGGACCTGATCGCCGCGCCGTCCGGCGCCGCCACCACCCGGCGCCGGATCAGGCGACTGGCGGAGTCCCTGGAGGTCGACCGCGACCGCCTGCGCGGCTGGACGCTCTTCCGAGCCGTGGAGTCGGGCGTACGCGCCCGTCGCGTGGGCCGCCCGAAGGACGCGGAACTCCTCCTGGAATTCGCCACCTGGCTCTGACCCACCCGGCCGCTCGGAAGGGGGGAGACGACGAGGGATCAGTGCCCGCCCGGAGGACATGACCCGAACGCGGAGGCAGCCGCCTCCGCCACGGTGAGCGTCCGGGGCGCAGGCCGACAGCCGCACCCCCGGACCCCGCGCCCACCTCTCAGCAGCCGCCACTGACAGGAGACGGCGCTGCCGTGATGACGGCCAGCCCGCCCGCCGACCTGCGAGCCGCAGGATCACGGCCCTTCCCGCCGATCACGACGCGGACGCAAGCCCGTCACACCCCTCCGCCTCCCGGCCGGGAACCACCAGGCCCCACGCCCCCGGACGACAGCGGCGCCGCCATCACGACGGCCGCTCCCCCCGCGTGCCGGACGGGGAGAGCGGTGACGCGGGGTCAGCGAGCGGTCGGCGGATCCTGATGCGGGTGCGGGGTCCGGCGCGTCCTCGCTCGCCCTGTGGCTGGACGTGCCCGACCCCGCTTGATCCCGTGACCCGTCTCGCCCGGCAGGACTACGCCGTGAGGCGGGCGATCGCTTCCTCGATCGGGAGCTCCTCGCGCTCGCCGGTGCGGCGGTCCTTCAGCTCGACGACGCCCTCGGGCGCGCGGCGGCCGACGACCAGGATCTGCGGGACGCCGATGAGTTCGGAGTCGGTGAACTTCACGCCCGGGGAGACACCGGCCCGGTCGTCGACGAGGACGCGGACGCCGGCCGCGGCGAGCTTCTGGGAGACCTCCAGGGCCACCTCGGTCTGCAGGGCCTTGCCGGCGGCGACCACGTGCACGTCGGCCGGGGCGACCTCCTTGGACCAGATCAGGCCCTTGTCGTCGGCGTGCTGCTCGGCGAGGGCGGCCACGGCGCGGGAGACACCGATGCCGTAGGAGCCCATGGTGACGCGGACCGGCTTGCCGTTCTGGCCGAGGACGTCGAGCTTGAGGGCGTCGGCGTACTTGCGGCCGAGCTGGAAGATGTGGCCGATCTCGATGGCCCGGTCCAGCTTGAGGCCGGTGCCGCACTTCGGGCAGGGGTCGCCGTCCTGCACGACCACCACGTCGACGTACTCGTCGACCTCGAAGTCGCGCCCGGCGACCACGTTCTTCGCGTGCGTGTGCTCCTTGTTGGCGCCGGTGATCCAGGCCGTGCCGGGCGCCACGCGCGGGTCGGCGATGTACTTCACCTTGTCCAGGCCCTGCGGACCGACGTAGCCGCGGACCAGGTCCGGGCGGCCCACGAAGTCCTCGGCGGTGACCAGCTCGACGGCGGCCGGGGCGAAGTGCGCCTCGACCTTGCCCAGGTCCACCTCGCGGTCGCCGGGGACACCGACGGCGACGATCTCCCCGTCGACCTTGACGAGCAGGTTCTTCAGCGTGGCGGAGGCCGGCACACCGAGGGAGGCGGCCAGGGTCTCGATGGTCGGGGTGTCCGGGGTGGGGATCTCCTCGGCCGCGGGCACGCCGGAGCCGTCCACCGGCACCAGCTCGTACGCGATCGCCTCGGTGTTGGCGGCGAAGTCGCAGTTCGGGCAGTCGGCGAAGGTGTCCTCGCCGGCGGCGGCCGGGGCGAGGAACTCCTCGGACTTGGAGCCGCCCATCGCGCCCGCGGTCGCGGCGCAGATCCGGTAGTCCAGCCCCAGGCGGTCGAAGATCCGCTGGTAGGCCTGGCGGTGCAGGGCGTAGGACTCGGCGAGGCCCTCGTCGGCGAGGTCGAAGGAGTAGGAGTCCTTCATCAGGAACTCGCGCCCGCGCAGGATGCCCGCGCGGGGCCGGGCCTCGTCCCGGAACTTGGTCTGGATCTGGTAGAGGATGACCGGCAGGTCCTTGTAGGAGGTCGCCTGGTCCTTCACCAGCAGGGTGAAGATCTCCTCGTGGGTCGGCCCGAGGAGGTAGTCGCCGCCCTTGCGGTCCTTCAGACGGAACAGCTCGGCGCCGTACTCGTCCCAGCGGCCGGTCGCCTCGTACGGCTCACGGGGCAGCAGCGCGGGCAGCAGCACCTCCTGGGCGCCGATCGCGTCCATCTCCTCGCGGACGATCCGCTCCACGTTGGCGAGGACCTTCTTGCCCAGCGGCAGCCAGGTCCAGATCCCGGCGGCGGTGCGCCGTACGTAGCCCGCGCGGACCAGCAGCTTGTGGCTCAGGACCTCGGCGTCCGCCGGGTCGTCGCGCAGCGTCTTCGCCAACAACTGGGACATGCGCTGGACCGGTGCGTTGGCCATGGTTCTCGTACTCCTGCCGATGGTGGCCCCCGCTCGGGCGAGGCCGAGAGTGGGGGAAGCTGATGGCTAGGAGGTTAGCCGGGCTTGCCGCGCCGGTGGAAATCGGTTAAAGCCGACCAGGTACTGTGTCCGGACGGCGGCGCAGCGGCAGCGGGGCGCCCATCACGGCGTACGGTTTCGGCGCGCTGGGGAAGTGCACCTGGCGGGCGAGGTCCTCGTAGCCCAGGGAGTGGTAGAGGCCGCGGGCCGGGCTGTCGGTGTCGATCGCGGAGAGGATCGAGCGGGGCTCGCTCGCACTGTCGGTGATGGCGGTGATCAGGGCCCGTCCGATGCCGCGGTTCTGGTGGCTCGGGTGGACGTGCAGTTCGGTGATCACGAAGGAGTCGTCGAGCCAGTCGTCGTGGCCGCGGGCGCGCAGGTAGGGCTCGACGACGGTGGACCACCAGTGGGTGCGGTCGTTGGGCATGCCGTAGACGAATCCCGCGAGCCGGCCGTCGGCCGTGATGGCACCGAGCGCGCGGGCTCCCCGGCAGGTCATGTGGCGCAGCACGATCTGCCGGCGTACGGCCACCTCGTCGGCGCCGAGACCGAAGGCGACGGCCTGCACGGCGAGCGCCTCGTCGACGCGGACCGGCAGGTCCAGGGGGCCGATCACGACGTCGTCGCTGCGGCGGTGTCCGTGACCGGGGAAGTGCGCCATGCCGGGAGACTACAGGGCGTGCACGGGGCGCTGAACAGCGCAGTGAGGCGCAGGTCAGAAGAGAACGCTCATGAACGCGCCGACCTCCTGGAAGCCCGCCCTCAGGTAGGTGCGCCTGGCCGCGGTGTTGAAGTCGTTCACGTACAGACTGACCACCGGGGCCACATCGGCCAGCGCGTACCGCAGGACCGCCGCCATGCCGGAGACCGCCAGACCGCGGCCGCGGTACTCGGGGGCCACCCACACGCCCTGGATCTGGCAGGCCTCGGGGGTCGCGGCGCCGATCTCCGCCTTGAACATCACCTTGCCGTGCTCGTCGAGGCGGGCGAAGGAGCGGCCGGAGCCGACGAGTTCGGCGACCCGGGCCTGGTAGAGCAGACCGCCGTCCCCGGCGAGCGGGGAGACGCCGACCTCCTCGGTGAACATCGCCACGCAGGCCGGCATGATCGTCTCCATCTCGTCCTTGCGGATGCGGCGGACGTAGGGATCGGGAGCGATGCCGGCCGGCATGCGGTCGGTGACCATGAGCGGCTGGTGGGCGCGGATCTCGCGGGCCGGGCCCCAGCCCGGTTCCAGGAGCCGCCACAGCTGGGCGGTGGGTTCGGCCGGTCCCACGATGGAGGAGCAGCGGCGGCCGGCCCGGCGCGCACGGTCCGCGAAGGCCCGGACTGCCCTGGGGGTGGCGCAGATCGGGACGAGGTTGGCCCCCGCGTAGCACAGGGACGTGAGTATGCCGTCCTCGTACCAGCCCCACATCTCTCCGCCGAGCCGCCACGGGTCCAGTCCGGCGACCTGAACGCGGGACGTCACGAAGGCGTTCGCGACCGGCTCGCGGCCGAGGACCGCGAGCGCGGCGTCGAGGTCGCTCGGTCCGAGGACCGCGGTGGTCGTCTGGGTCAACACGTCGGCGGGGCCTCACCATGAGGATCTACTGGTTCCCGCACTGTACCTGGCAGCGACGGGGGACGCCGCCCGGCGGTGAATGCCGCCCAGCGCCGCCCCTGCCAGTGGGAATGGCCGGCCCGCTGCCCCTCGGAACGGCCGTCCCCTACGCGGACCGGTCCTCCTTGACGCGGGTCACCAACTGGGTGGGATTGACGAAGCGCAGGGCGATCACCAGCAGCACGAGCATCGACAGCGTGTACATCACGGCCATCGCGTCGATGGACTGCTGGGTGCGGATACCGGCCGAGAAGACGGCGTAGTAGAGGGCCACGACGAGGGTCTGGCTGTCCGGTCCCGCGGTGAGGAAGGTGAGTTCGAACATGCCGACCGTGCGGACCAGGACCAGTACGGAGGCGGCGAGGATTCCGGGTACCAGCAGCGGCGCGAGGACGCGCAGCAGGACGGAGCCGGTTCGGGCCCCGCACATCCGGGCGGCCGCCTCGATCCTGGGGTCGATCTGCTCGATGAACGGGGTCATCGTCAGGACGACGAACGGCACCGACGGCACCAGGTTCGCCAGCACCACCCCGGTCAGGGTCCCGGCGAGCTGGAACTTGTACAGGACGGTGGCCAGCGGGATGCCGTAGGTGAGGGGCGGCACCAGGATCGGCAGCACGAACAACAGCAGCACGGCCTTCTTGCCGGGGAAGTCCCGCCGGGCCAGCGCGTAGGCGGCCGGCACCCCGATCACCACGGACAGGACGACGACGAGCACGGAGACCAGCGCGGTCGTCCAGAAGACCTGGCCGAGCTGGAACTCCCGCCAGGCGGAGCCGTACCACTTCGTCGTCCAGCCCTGCGGCAGCCAGCTGGTGAACCAGCGGGTGCCCAGGGAGTCGACGAGCGGGACACCGATGACTCCGGCGAGTTGGAGGAAGAAGAACCCGAAGACGAGGGCGGCGATCCAGGTGCCGGGGCGGATCCTGCGCCACCGGGAGGGGGCGGCCGGGTCCGTACCGGTCTGCGCCGCGGGGGTCTGGACGAGGTCGGCCATCAGCCCTTGCCTCCCGTCGCTCCTCGGTACAGCAGCGACCGCCAGGCGAGCACGAGGACGACGACCGCGAGCATCACCGCGGCCATGATCATGGCGATGGCGGAACCGAGGGAGTAGTCGAATTTCTGGAACGCCGCCTGGTACGCCTCGATCGAGATGACGTGCGTGGTCCTGCGCGGGTCACCGACCAGTTGGGCGGACGGGAACACCGCGAACGCCAGGACGAACGACAGGCAGAAGGTGATGGCAAGGCCCGGCGCGAGCAGCGGCAGGAGCACGTACCGCAGCCGCTTGCGCCAGTCCGCGCCGAGCGTCGCGGCGGCCTGCTCCAGGCTGGGGTCGATACCGGTCAGGTACGACAGCGTCAGCAGGTAGGAGAAGGGGAAGCCGGTGATGATCAGCGAGACCAGCACACCCCAGTAGTTGTGCACCAGGGCGAGCGGCTCGTCGATGAGTCCGAGACCCAGCAGGGCCTTGTTGAACCAGCCGTTGGGGCCGAGGTAGCCGAGCAGGCCCTGGGCGGTGAGGACCGTCCCGAGGGTGATCGGCATGACCAGCAGCGTGGTGATCAGGCGCCGGCCGCGGAACACTCCGCGGGTGCGGAACGCGACCGGCACGGCGGCGAGGCAGTTGATCAGCGCGGCGGGCACGGCCAGGCCCAGGGTGATCCACAGGGTCTCCCGCAGATACGGATCGCTGAAGAAGAGCCGGTAGTTGGCGAACGGCCCCCCGCCCTGGGCGGGTTGGAACGACAGTCCCAGCCCGTAGAAGAAGGGGTAGCAGAACAGCACGGCGAGGAAGAGCACGCCCGGGACCGCGAGGAGCAGGAGCCGGTCGACCCCGCGCTCGGCCAGGCGGTGGCGCAGCGCGGGCCGGGCGGCCGGGGGTTGCGGCGGCGCGGGCGGCGGGGCCGCGCGGGTTCCGGTGGCGCTCATGTGGCCACCTGCTTCGGGGTGGCACGCGCCTCCCGCGACTTCTCGGAAGACTCCGCCGCGCCCTCGTCCGCCGCTGCGGCCGCCGGGTTCCGCGGGTCGGCGGAGTCCGGCTCCCCGGTCCCGGGGTCGGACGGCACGGGGGCGGACGGTCCGTCCCCGGCGCCGGCGCCACCCGGTCCGCGGGACGGCCCGGTACCGCTGTCGCTCGGCTGTCCGTCGCCGTCGTCGGCGGCGAAGACCAGGACCCGGTCGGGCGGTGCGACGAGCCGTACCGACTCGTCGGGCGCGAGCCGTTTCCGGGTGCGGAAGTGGACCCGGCGCCCGTCCGTCAGCCGTGCCTGCACGGCGAGTTCCCGTCCGTGGTACTCGACGACCTCGACCGTCGCGGGCAGTCCCGGAGTGCCGGGGGTGCCGGGGGTGCCGGGGGTGCCGGGGGTGCCGTCGGCAGGCTCGTCCCCGGTCACCGCGTCCAGGTCCTCGGGGCGGATGGCCGCCGTGACCCGGCCGCCGGCCGCCACGCCGTCACGGTCTAGCCCGACGAGCGGGCTGCCCGCGATGTCGACGACCACATGGGGGCCGCGGGTCCCGGTGACGGTGGCGTCCAGCAGGGTGCGGTAGCCCATGAAGGAGGCGACATAGCGGTTGGCCGGGCGGCTGTAGACCTCCTCCGGGGTGCCGATCTGCTGGGTGCGGCCGTCGCGCAGCACGACGAGCCGGTCCGCGAGGGAGAGGGCCTCCTCCTGGTCGTGCGTGACGTACACGGTGGTCAGTCCGAGCCGCTGGTGCAGGCGGCGGATCTCCGCCCGCATCTCCAGGCGCAGGGCGGCGTCGAGGTTGGACAGCGGCTCGTCCATCAGCACCAGCCGCGGTTCCAGGACGATCGCGCGCGCGATGGCGACCCGCTGCTGCTGGCCGCCGGAGAGCTGACCGGGCCGCTTGTGGGCGTGAGCGGTCAACTGCACCATGTCCAGGGCCCTGGTGACCCGTTCGGCGGCCTGGGCCCTGGGGACCTTCGCCATCTTCAGACCGAAGCCGACGTTGTTCCGGACGGTCATGTGCGGGAACAGGGCGTAGTTCTGGAAGACCATGCCGAACCCGCGCCGCTCGGGGGCGAGTTGGTCGATGCGCTCCCCGTCGAGAAAGATCCGGCCGCCGGTCAGCGGCAGCAGTCCGGCCAGGCAGTTGAGGGCGGTGGACTTGCCGCACCCGGAGGGGCCGAGCAGCGCCACGAACTCGCCGCCCGAGATCTCCAGGTCCAGCCCCCGCAGGGCCTGGTGTCCGCCGAAACTGCGGGTGACCCCGGCCAGGCGCAGGGTCGAGATGCGGGCCCCCGTCACTGGCCCGCCACCTGACGGTTCCACAGGTCGAACGCCTTGACCTGCGCCTGCGAGGACAGCGACGGCTTCTTCGGGAACTGGTCGATCCACATGTCGAACTCGGGGACGCCGTACTCCTTGATGACCTGCTGGGACTTGGCGGGCGCCATCGACAGGGGCACGTCCTTGACGGCCGGGCCGGGATAGAAGTAGCCGTCGTCGTAGGCCTTCGCCTGCTGCTCGGGGGTGAGCATCCAGTGGAGCAGGTTGAGCACCGCGGACATCTTGTCGGCGCTGACTCCCTTGGGGACCACGGCGTACTGGGCGTCGGTCACCCAGGTCATGTCGTCGAAGTGACCGGCCTTCATCTTCTTCGGCACGGTGCCGAGGGCACGCGGGTTGATGTACCAGCCCGTTGTGCTCATGATCATGTCAACCTGACCGGTGGCCAGGTTCTTCATGGTCTCGGAGGTGCCCGAGCCGTACACGTCGACGTACTTGTCGAGTTCCTTCAGGTACGCCCACGTCTTGTCCCACCCCTTCTCGGGGTCGGACGGGTCCTTGTCGCCGAGGAGGTACGGCAGCCCCATCAGCCAGGTACGGCCGGGACCCGAGTTGGCCGGGTCGGCGTACTGGAAGCGCTTGGGGTGGGCCTTGGCCCAGTCGAGGAGTTCCTGCGGGGTCCTCGGCGGGTTCGGCACCTTGGCCGGGTCGTACTCGTACAGCGGCCCCGACGGGTAGTACACGACGGCCGTGCCCTTGCCCTGAGCCAGTTTCGCCATCTCCGCCGCCGGCGGCAGGTAGTCCGGGTTGCCGATGGCGTCCTGGTGCGCGGCCATGTCCGCCCAGAGGTCCTGCTCGAGCCCCGCGGCGAGGCCGTCGGTGCCGGTGAGGACCATGTCGATCTGGACGCGGCCTGCCTGCTGCTGTGCCTTGATCTTGCCGGCGAGTTCCGGAGCGGGCGCCTTGGAGTACGAGATCTTGCCGACGATCTCCGGATGCGTCTTCCGGAACTCGTCGATCATGCCCTGGGTCAACTGGAGGTTCCCGGCGACGTCGAGGATCTCCAGCGAGACCGGCTTGCTCGGCTTGTCCGGCACCTTCTGGGCGGACTGCCCCTTGTCCCCCGACGACTGACTGCTCGGTGCGCTGCATCCGACCACCGTGACCGCGAGCAACAAGCCGGCGGCGACGAGGCGCTGAGCGGACGGCATACGAAGACTGGCTCTGTGGACGGTGCGGGACACAGCAACTCCCTGCGGGCATCGACCCGATATGCGTCAGCGACAGTGAGGAAACGCTTTCTCAGCCTGGTGCCCGAACAAAGTCCTGCCAGCCATCGGATCTGTCAAGAAGGTGCGCCGGTCGAACTGCGAACGTGCAGGTCGACCGGGATGGATTCGCCCTCGATGTCGTCCTCGCCGGCCATCAGGCGCAGCAACGCCGCACCGGCGGCCTGCCCGAGTCGGCCTCGGGGAATCGCTACCGTGGTGAGGGGCGGCGCCGAGAAGCGCGCCATGTCGATCTCGTCGAAGCCCGTCAGGGACACATCGTCCGGCACCCGTACGCCGAGTTCGGCGAAGCGCGCGAGCAGTCCGAGCGCCACGAAGTCGTTGTAGGCCATCACGGCGCTCGCGCCGGTGCCGAGGGCTGCGTCGGCCGCCGCATATCCGTCGTCGGCGGTGGAGCCTCCGTCGACCGTGCGCACACGCAGCCCGAAGTCCTCGGCGGCGGCGAGGGCGCGCGCCCGCTCGTGGTGGGCCCAGGCGCTCCCGGGGCCGGCGACGTAGACGACGTCCCGGTGCCCGAGCTGGGCGAGGTGGCCGCAGAGGGCCAGGACGCCGCGGAAGAAGTCGACGGTGATCGCCCGCAGACCGAGGCCGGGCTCCTGCCGGTTGGTGACCAGGATCGGGGTGTCGCGGCCGGTCAGCGCGATGAGGTCGGCGCGCGGCATCCGCGGGGAGCAGAGCAGCAGGCCGTCCGCGTACCGGATGAGGTCCTCGGCCAGTTCCCGCTCGGCGGCGGGGTCCTCGTTGGAGTCCATGACCAGGACACGGGACCCGTTGGATCTGGCCACCGCGGAGAGGGCCTTGATGATGTCGTGGAAGTACTGGTTCGCCAGGTCCGGGACGAGCACCCCGAGCGTGCCGGAGCGGCCCCGGGCCAGGCCCTGCGCCGCGGCGTTCGGGCGGTAGCCCAGGTCGGCGATGGTCTCGCGGACCCGGTCGGCGAGGTCCGGGGCGACGGTGCCGACCTGGTTGATCACCCTCGAGACGGTCGACACGGAGGCGCCGGAGGCGCGGGCCACATCGGCGATGGTGACGCGTTTCCGCCCACGCCCGGAGGACCGTCCCGCGGACCCCTCACCACCGTGTCCGGCGCGCTCTCCGGTGCGCCGCGCTGTGGTCATCGCATCCCCCCTGGAGCCGTCCCGTGCCGAGATAGCGATTTCTCGGCCTGCTCGTCAGCAAGTTAGCAGTCACAAGCGAGCGCGAAGAGGGCGTGGACGGCGGCAGCTGGTGAACCGTCGCAACATTTCGGTGAAAACGCTTTCCGGAGAACCGGACAGCCCCGCCCCTTCAGGGGCGGGGCTGCGGTGTGGCGTGAAAAGTGCGGCGAGGCGGGAGCCGCCGGGGGTCAACCGCGCCGCTCCGGGATCGGTCGCCGTCCCTCGGTCAGCCGTCGTCCTGCGGTCAGCCGCTGACCGAGATCTCGGGCTCGCCCGAGGCGACGCCGTCCTTCTCCATCTGCTCGGCGATCTTCATGGCCTCCTCGATCAGGGTCTCCACGATCTTCGACTCCGGGACGGTCTTGATGACCTGCCCCTTGACGAAGA